>JAHFBD010000013.1:2085-18941 GCA_023250175.1 Candidatus Melainabacteria bacterium | reverse complement strand
AAAGATTTTAGTGCTGATGCTGTACGGTTTTACTTTCTTAAAGAAGTTAGTTTTGGTAAGGATGGAGACTATTCAAAAGAACATTTTATAAACAAAATAAATTCAGACCTTGCAAACAACCTTGGAAACCTCTTAAACAGAACTCTTAATTTGGTCAATAAAAATTTTAATTCCCTAGTAAAAAACTCAAATAGCAACTATTTAGAATTAAATGAAAAATTAATAACAACTATTAATACCTATGAAACTCATATGGAAAACCTAGAACTAAAAGAAGCTATTGACTCCGTATGGCAACTTATAGACAGCACTAATAAAGCTTTTAATGATAATGCCCCCTGGAAACTAATTAAAAACAATGATTTAGATAAAGCACAATGTTGTCTTTACGAAACCTTAGAAATATTAAGAAATATTAGTATATTAATCTACCCATTTATCCCTGAAACAAGCTTAAAAATCTACTACCAAATTGGTTGTGATAGCATAAATGGTAATAGTGAATGGGAAAATCTAGGGTCTAAGAAGGCAAAAATATGCTTTAATACTAGGGAGCCATCTATTATATTTCCTAGGCTAGATATAAAAAGCATAAAAATTTAATAAACTGGGTACAATAATAAAGTAAATATAAACTGTGCTATTAAAGAGTAATAATATTTAAGGAGAATAAAATGGAGACTTTACATCCAGAACAAATGGGAGGCAGCGCACGAGGCAGAATAACCATTTTTATAGATGGTAATAACCTTTTTCATGCAGCTAGAACAATTGGGATTGAAATAGACTATGCAAGATTATTAAAGCTACTATGCCATGGAGGCTCTTTATTAAGAGCTTTCTTTTATACCGGTGTAGATGAAAATGCCGCTAAGCAACAAGGATTTCTACTCTGGATGAGAAGAAATGGTTATAGAGTAGTTCAAAAAGAATTAAAGATATTTCCTGATGGAACGAAGAAGGCTAACCTTGACGTAGAAATAGCTGTTGACATGCTAAGTCTATGCGAAAACTATGAAACTGCCATCTTAGTAAGTGGTGATGAAGATTTTGCTTATGCTGTAAATGCAGTAGCTTATAAAGGAGTTAGAGTAGAAATTGCTGGATTTAGAAACAATACATCTCCAAAACTTATAGATGTTGCTGATAAATTTATAGATTTAGATAACCTAATACCATTAATTGTAAAAGAGCCTGATAGTGAAGAACAAAAAGCTGCTATAGCTGCTGCAAAAGCAAATGGACTTTTATTCATGGATGAAGATGTCTTACAAACTGTTAGAGAAAGAACTTCACCATTTCTAGGTAATAAAAAAGAACCTAAGATTACAACTGAAGTAACAATTCCAAAACATAATTAACATACAAAGTCTAAAGATACACACTTAATATGCTAAAGACTATCCGTTAGTATATTAATATGCCACTTAAAGAGACACAACAAAAACTTACCATTGTTGAAAATATTGCCAAGCTTGTTGAAAAGAAACAAACTGCAGAGCTTAATATTTTTTTAAACGACCAATATCCACAAGATATTTCAGAGGCATTTGAAAATTTAAAAGATGAAGATAAAGTATATTGTTTTAATTTAATTAATTTAGCTCTTGCGGCAAAAGTGCTCGCTGAATTAAACACCGATGACCAAATGCTCTTGTTAAAAACAATGGGCTCAAGAATAATTGCACCTATTATTTCTCAAATGGATGTAGATGACGCTACTGACTTAATAATTAATTTGCCGGAAGAAAAAAAAATAGAGTTGTTAAAAGTACTTCCAGACCCTATCCAACAAGCCCATGTTCAAGAACTAATTCACTACCCTTCAGAATCCGCTGGTGGAATAATGTCTACAGACTTCTTAAAACTACGGTCTGACATGACAATCCATCTTGCTTTTAATTATGTACGTCGACAAGCCGCTGAATATAAGGCTCAGATTTACTATCTATATGTAGTTGATAACAACAATAAATTAGTCGGTGTAATTAGTTTAAGAGATTTAATTTGTGTACCGCCACATGATCTGGTGGCAAACCACATGGATACTGAAGTTATTACTGGCAAAGTAAGCGATGATCAGGAAACTATTGCCAAAACTATGTCTAAATATGACTTAATCGTAATTCCTATTATCGATGATGAGACTTCTTTAAAAGGAATAGTAACTATTGACGACGTAGTAGATATCTTAAATACAGAAACAACTGAAGATATTTATCAGGGCTCTGGTATTAGCGATGTTTTTCCCTCCGACGAGTTAATCTCAGGAAAAGTAACTTATGCTGTAAGAGCAAGGTTGCCATGGCTCCTCTTAACACTCTTTGGTCAGACCATTGCAGCTATTATAATTGCATTGTTTGATAAGACTATTACATCAGTCCCAATCGCAATATCATTTATGCCATTACTATCCGGATTATCTGGAAATGTTGGGGGACAAACAGCAACTATCTTTGTCAGAGGACTTGTTACCGGAGATATAGATCTTAAAAACACAATTAAACATGTTTTTCATGAACTTAAAATTGGTATATTACTTGGTGCAATCTGTGCAATAATTACTGGCATAATTGCATGGAGGCTTCATAATTTGCCAGCTTTAGGCCTTGTTGTTGCATTTGCTTTAACTTGCTCAATGATAGTTGGAGTGTTATTAGGAACGATATTTCCAATGCTGTTACAGTTTCTTAAAAAGGATCCAGCAACAGCCAGTTCTCCTGTTATTACAACGATACTAGATATATTAACTTTTACTTTTTACCTAAGTATTATCTCTATTACCTTAAAATATTTGCGATAATAAGGAGTTTCCTATGACTTTGTTACTGTGATAATATATAAGCTTGTATTAAGGTGATTCTGGGTAAATTAATAGAAGGAGGTAAAGTTGTCAGAGGTTAAAATTGAGGATGGAGAAAGTTTAGAGTCTGCATTAAAAAGATTTAAGAAAAAAGTCCAAAAAGCAGGAATCTTAACAGAAGTTAGACGTAGAGAACATTACGAGAAGCCAAGTGTTAAGAAAAAAAGAAAAAGAGCACAAGCAAGAAAAAAGCAAAGATAACGTTCAAAAGCTTTATATAATAGCTATCTTATTTATATTCACAATTCAGATTTTTAATCTGTCATATTATTCATATAAGTGTTTTGCCGCTGAGTCCAATACTCCGGCTCAATCAAGTCCACAAAAAGAAGGAAGCAAAACAACTGAACAAAATGAGCTCGATTTAATAGAAGAAAAAGTTTTTCATGAAAAATATTCAAGTGATCCTCAAGAGGCAAGAGTCTCACGCCTTGAGGAATTTGTTTTTGGTAAAAAACAATCTAATGAAACAATTGAACAAAGAATTAAAAAAATAAATAATGCAATAAATCCAAAAGAACAACAAGAAACTCAAAAAACAGAAATAAAAGAACAAAACACAAAAGAAAGTTCACCTGTTACTGAAAGGAATGAAAGCAAACAGGAATATAGTGTTATCTATGATGAGTCTTTTAACGTAGGTGTAGTTGGTGCTATTAATCAAATTGAAACTAAAGTTTTTAGTATGAGTTTTAACAATCTACCATTTCCGGTTAGAGTGGCTAAATTAGAAGAAACGCTACTTTCAAAATCAGAAATACTTAAAAACAGAAAGAAGCCACTAATGGAACGAGTTAACAAGCTTGTTCAAAAAGCAGGAGTAATGCCTGACTACCAAGCCCCCCAAATACAATTACCTAAACAACCTCAGCCATCATATAATTATGCCCCACCACAAAACTATCAAAATCAACCACAAAGTTATTCAATCGATCCAAATACTGGTTACTTAATAAATGATCAAACCAAAGAAATAGTAAAAGATAACCTTGGTAACCCAATTTCAGTTACTGTGCCCAAACAAAATTTAAACCAGCAAGGTATACCACCAAACTATTACAACAACCAAAATTTAATTCCTCCTCAATATCCACAACAAGGATACCCTGGCAATACTCCGTACAATAATCAGAATTTTATTCCTCCACAATATCCCCAGCAAGGATACCCCAACAACAATCCTAGTCTTCCTACACACCCAGGATTCCCACAAACACAGATTCCATTTGATTTACTTTTTGATCAAGAAAATCAAAACAATGATCCTGGAGACTAATACCAAGTGTGAAAATAAGTTAACATGCATAACGTTACTGCGAGGAGTAACGAGGAGCAAAACGACAAAGCAGTCTCCATAACGTTTTAGAGATTGCTTTTCCCGAATGGTATAAGACGGGGATTATTCACCCGATTTGTTTTTAATAAACAAATCTCTAAGCAACTTCTGATGTTTCCAGTTAATAATGCATGCATAAAACAACGCTATTCCAACTATTAAAGAACTTAAGATCATAAATCGATAAAAGGACTTTCCACTAATAAGACATGTAGCCCATATACCAAGAATCCCTGAAATAAAATACAAAATATACGATGCTCGTTTCTGAGATAATCCAATTGCAAGTATTCTATGATGTAAATGTTCTTTATCAGGTTCAAGAATTGGCTTTCCCCTCAATAATCTTCGGACTATTGCAAAGGTTGTATCAAGTATTGGAAGTGCAAATATCAGAATAAGAACTGGTGTCATAACTACAAAAGTAACTTTTTTAACAACACAACTTACTGTTAAAGATGCAAGAATAAAACCTGTTAAATATGCACCAGAATCCCCTAAAAAAATTCTGGCTGGATTAAAATTCCATCTTAAAAATCCTAAAAGAGCACCCGCTAAAGTAGCTGCCATTAAAGCTCCTGCTGGTTGATTTATACGAAAGTCTACTGCTACTGCCCAGATTGCAATTGCACTAATAATTGATATCCCTGTAGCTAAACCATCCATGCCATCTATAAGGTTTATTGCATTTGTTATACCGACTATCCATAGCACTGTTAATAAATAGCTTAAAACTGTATTAAAAGTAATGACCTGGTCTCCAAGTGAAACTTGAAATAAAAGCAAATCAGAATGATAAAGAGGATTTACTACTTGTACTATCCTCACACCTAACAACCAGGATACTGATGCTGCAGCTATTTGAACAAATAACTTAATAAAAGGATTAACTGATTCAATATCATCTAAAAGCCCAAGAAAAAAAATTATTGTTCCGCCAGCAAATATTCCAAGCAAGGTAAAGCTACCAACTATTGAAGTTCTATAATTTAAATATGCAGTTACAAAAATCAACGAGGTAAGAAATAAACTCGTATAAATACTAACTCCACCTAACCGTGGTATTGGGGTAGTATGCAGTTTACGCTTTGATGGTTTATCTAATACTCCAAGCTTTAAAGCACGTGATTGTATAAAAGGAGTGATCAAATAAGATATTGCAAGTGCCACACTAAATCCAATTAATTGAACCGTTTGCAAATTAAAAAAATATTTACTTACATGCATATTGAACATATAAAGGAAATTCTTTACATAAAGCTTCTACAATATGCTTTGCTTTATGTTTTACTTGCTCATCATTTGGATTCTTTAAAACACTTACAATGGTTTCACCAATAACCTTCATTTCCCTTACTTTCATACCACGTGTTGTAACTGCTGGTGTTCCTAATCTAATACCACTCGTAACAAAAGGAGATTGGGGATCTTTTGGAATTGTATTTTTATTACACGTTATATCAATGGAATCTAATAATGCTTCTGATTCTTTACCCGTTAAGTTTACCCTTCTAAGATCCACCAACAATAAATGGTTATCAGTTCCACCACTTACAATATCTAAGCCACAACTTATAATAGTCTCTGCTAATACTTTTGCATTTTCTACTACTTGTTTTTGGTATTCTTTAAACCCTGGCTCTAATGCTTCTTTCAATGCAACTGCTTTTGCTGCAATTACATGCATTAAGGGACCACCTTGAGAACCCGGAAAAATAGCTGAGTCAATTTGCTTTGCATATTGTGATTTACAAAATACCATCCCACCTCGTGGTCCTCTTAATGTCTTATGAGTAGTTGTTGTAATAAAATCTGCATAAGGAAATGGAGTTGGATGTAACCCAGTAGCTACCAAGCCTGCAATATGAGCCATATCTACCATTAGCAAAGCACCTACTGAATCTGCAATGGCTTTAAACTTATCAAAATGAATAGTCCTTGAATATGCACTAGCACCTGCAATTATAAGCTTAGGGTTTTCAGTTTTTGCTAATTTTTCAAGACTCTCATAGTCAATATAACCATTTTCATCAACACCATATAAAACAGCTCTGAACCATTTACCAGAAACATTTACAGGAGCACCATGGGTTAAATGTCCACCCTGATCTAAGGACATTCCTAAAATAGTATCTCCTGGCTTTAAAGCTGCAAGATATACTGCAAAGTTTGCCTGAGCACCACTATGGGGCTGAACATTTACATGCTCTGCACCAAATAGTCTTTTTGCTCTCTCTATAGCAAGTAATTCTACTTCATCGACATATTCACAACCACCATAGTATCTTTTCTTTGGCAGCCCCTCAGCATATTTGTTTGTTAACACAGAGCCTTGTGCTTCTAACACTGCCAAACTTGTAAAGTTCTCACTTGCAATAAGCTCTAACCTAGTTTGTTGTCTATTAAATTCTCTATTTATACTGCTACAAATTTCAGGATCTGTTTTTTCTAAGTGCTCAAATAACATTTTTATATTAACCTACCTCTACAAATATCTCATCATTGAGTACCTTTACTACATAAGTGCCAGCAAAGACATCTTGCCTGGGATGTGAAACACATTTCCCCGTTGGCAAATCAAAAATCCAACCATGCCAATTGCATGCAACTTGGCATTTTTCTTCATTGATAAAACCTTCATTCAGTGGTGCACCCGCATGAATACACATGTTATCTATGGCGTAAAATTTTCCACCAACATTAAACACTCCGATATCTTTATCTTTAGCCTTTATATGTTTTGATTGGCCAGGGGTAAGCTCATTTACATTACAAACTTTAACTTGAGAGTCTGAGGCAGTTTCCATATGAAAAAATTGTAACACATGAGTTAAGCTTTTCACGTCATCGCGAGCTGAATGAAATGAAGCGTGGCAATCTCCTAGCGTTCGTGAGATTGCTTCGTCACAACAAAGTTGCTCCTCGCAATGACGTCACCCGTAAAAAGTTTTCAAATTACCTAAGCCTCAGAAAATGCAAAGTAAACATCTTCGATTAATCGAGTAATTGCAAGGGGTAAATGATTGTGCTCAGCCTGAGAGTCCAGCAAGAACAATCTTGATGCCGCAGTTATAGCACACATCTCTTTGTTACTTAAATTCTTATTTTCTATTGTCTCAAGAATAGTACAAACATCTTTAATTCTTATCGGTGTAAAAAATTCACTAAGTATTTCACCAGCTTTGGGTTCGATTTTTTTAAAATAATTCTGATCATTGACACCTTCTTCAGCAAGCACAGTAGCTAACTCTTGACACTGAATATTATTTAAATCTATATCAAAATGGAAACTGTCAAACTCTGGATTATCAAGCAACATAACACCTCTATGCAAATATTCAACAAACATTTCATACTCTTTTTCAGTTGCCATTTTATTACCCAACCTCCTTCTATAAGTTATATCTATGAAATGTCCTAAGTCTACATCATAAAGATAAATATCTACAATACAATACTGAATAATATGATATAAACCTTGCCTGAATATTCATAAAAATCATCCTAGAAACCGATTTTTAAGATGAGCTTTAAGAACCCCTTGAGTAATTACATTTCAGTCCTGTAACCTTAAGTTTCTCAACACTTTAACAATATAAATATTTCTTAAAGTAAGCTACTTTTAAATATAATTTAAATATAAAAGAATAAAAAGCTTTGTGTAACCATGGGTTACAAACACAGGAATTGTCTCTGGTGCAATTAATTTAATCTCAAATATCTAATTCTATTTAAGACAAATTTTGGCTTTTTTCATAAATTTAAAAAAAAGATTCAGAGATATTTCCTGGATTTTCAAAACGTAATTAACCTGATTGAATACTTGCAACCTCAAGTCAAATGAAAGGAGCTACCAATGTCAATGCAAGCAAGTATTAATCGTCTATTTTATAAATTATCCAGTTTAAAGCCTATATTGAAACCCACTAGTATCCTAGAGCTTAATAGTTTACCGCTATCTAACATAAGAGGAAAGTTGTTAGACAAAGAAGTTTTCCACTTTACTTCTTATATTTTGCATCTAACATTTTCACTAATGTTAATTATAATATTTTCACAAAACACCTCAAGTGCCCAAACAACATCATCAACAAAAGCCTCCCTGTTTACAAAAACTAATACTGGTGAGTATTACACCTTATATTCAAATGGAGTAAAAAAGGAAGATGCTTATATAGGTGGATTCAAATCAGCACAACTTGATCCTTTAGAAGAAAATGTTTATTTTTTCGATCCTGCTTTAAAAGTTATAGGAAAGATAAATATAGATAGTGGTCTTGTTTATAAAGTTATTGGTAAGCCTAAAAGTACAGCTACTAGCAATTACCAAAATCCTATTAAATTGTCAGATTCAAGTCTTAGCAAATTAATTGATTTTACCCTTGATAAATATGGAAATATTTTTATTTTAGATTCTTCGGAAACCAACAACAATCAAAATCCAAGAATCTTAAAAGCATCTCTTAAAGAAGGTAATATACAAGAAGTTTTAAATATAAATGAGCAATTTAAAAGAGCATTTATAAGTCAGCATTTATATGATGTAAGCTTTAGCTTAAGTGGTCTTGCTTACAACAACAACGATGGTTACATCTATTTATATGGAACTTCCTCTTGCTCTGATATTTGGCCTTTTAATAATGGCACAAGTAAAACTGCTGCAATACTCCGCTTTGACCTAAGAGCTAATACTATTAGTTATTTTGGAGGAAGTGATGCAAGTAAAATTGCTGGTTACAATCCTAAAATATATTTTGATTTTAATAATGCTCAAAATTTTACAATAACTGGATTAAATTTTGACAATGAAAATAATTTTTACATAACTGGAGTAGATTCAAGCAATAATAGCTACATAACCTATAAAACAACTCTACTAAACGACACATTTACATTAGAGCAGTTTATTGGTGATAATAATACATCTGCTTCTGACATAGGGGATGGTGGTGCGGCAAAGAATGCTTTTGTTTGTTTAAAAGGAGTTCGGTCTATTATTCAAAATAAAAATGGAGATTTCTTTTTAGCAGATTTCATATCTAACAGAATTAGAAAAATCTTAAAAGAAAACAGTTTTATTACTACAGTTGTTGGAGATGGAAAAGAGTCCCTTAATTTTGGGGAAGCAAAGGAATTAAAAAACATTGCCCTTCAAAATCCACAAGCACTTCTTGTAGATAAATACAATAATTTTTATATCATAGAGCTAAACAGAATAATACAAATCAAAAATTTAATTCAACGAAATGAGAAACCTGCCGAACAAGTCAAAATTGCAAATATTGCAATCACAAAGATTGCTGATAAAGAAGTAGTTAACCCAAAAGGAGAAATAAATTTACCGGATTTAGCTTTTGATTATTCCTATGCAGGTGAGCAAAATATTGAGGTAAGCACACAAAATATTCCAGATGGAACAAACATAAAACTGCTTTACACCGACACCAATACAACGATTGCTAACAATAAACTAATTAACAATAAAGCAATAATTCCTATAAAAATTGAAGCGGGCACAACTAAAATAATTAAAGCTGAAACAGATCCATTTATTCCAGCACCTGGAGTATACCTGCCAAATAATGCACCTAAAATTGAACCTGGTCAACTACCACAAGAACCACCTATAAATAAAACAAATAGAGATACTGTTAATCTTCCCGGTAATTTATTACCTCTTTCTACAAGATTTAACTTTGCAAACACTGGCTGGCAGAGATATCAAAACACTAGCGAAGTAAAACTAAATACAGGAGTTGATCCTGATAACTTAGTAACAGATGCAACATATGTTAGTTTTGGTTCTACTCCAAATTCACTTTGGTTAGATAATCAGGGAAATAGTGGAAAACGAGTAACTTTCAGTATATGGATGAGAAGCGATGCTGGTAATATAAGTGTGCCTATTGGTATTGGTCCTGCATGCCCAGATTTAAATCGTAACCAGCAAAACTATTGGTCAAGCTGGGTAGGCTGCAATTACCCGACATATCTTGCAACAAATCAATTCGGAAATCTTTCATTATTTTCCTATAGCATTGCCACCGTAACACCAGCATGGCAAAAGTTTTCAGTCACCAGCAATATAAACCTTGATTCTTACAATAAAGCTCTTTTTATTGGTGGATTAAATTACACAAATAATCAAAAAATATATACCTGGGGAGCACGCTTAGAAGCTATTCAATAAAAAGACTTTACTGCTTGAGTGGAGAAGACGTGTTGACTCTATTTAAAAATACAAATAAAACTCTTTATACATTTTTATGTTTTATTTTATTGTTTAATTTATTTATCTTTGTAAGCGCAGAGGAGATTATTCAAAAAGATAATTTTGATCTAGTTCAATTAAATTCTCGACCTGTAAGCATTTCAAGCACTTTCATTCCCTCTGTTATTTTTCTAGACTCCACATCAATAAGTTATAAAATCGAGAGTTTTAACAATTTAAAAACTTTAACTTCTTTACCAATAAGTTTCAATACTTCAATTTTACCTACAACAAATGTAGAAATATCATCACTCCCTGTCAGTTTTTCACTTAATACTTTAAATAAGACAACTACACTATCTTCTAAACTAGTCAGCTATTCATTAAACACATATAATAAAGAACTTTTTAAGTTAACAAGCCAAAACATCTCTTATAAAACATATAATGGAATCCCTGTTTTAGAACTAGTTTCACCTAATTTATTACCAGTACTAAAAGAAAGAAAGTTAATCAATGTAATAATAACAGGAAATAATTTTGTGAAAAACTCTGTCGCTTCAATAGGAACATTAAAGATTCAGACAAAATATATTTCACAAAATGAACTCAATGCTACTATTCCAGAAGATTTCTTAGATAAAGAAAATTCTTTTGAGCTTTTTGTAAACAATCCTCCGCCACAAGGAAGCACAAGTAAAAGTTTTAATGTAATGGTAATTGAACCTATGCCAACTGCAAAAATCAATGCAAGCCCATCACTCGGAGTAGTACCACAAGTAGTAATCTTTAACGGAAAAGATTCTACCGATATTCTAGAAAAATATACTGGACAACCTTCAAGCTATTTATGGGATTTTGGAGATAATGAAGACAATACAAACAATGAAAATGAAGACCTTACCTTACCACTAACAAAACACAAATATACAAAACCAGGAAAGTATACTGTAACATTAGCTGTCAATAATGCTTATGGTAGAAAAAATACTGCAACACAAGAAATTGATATTCGAGATAAAAATGAATCTCCAATAGCAGAAGCTATTTACACCCTGCATGAAAATGAAGATTTTTTAGAAACCACATTTAATGCAGAACAATCACAAGATCCTGAGAGTGATCCTATTACATATGAATGGGAACTTGGGGATGGGACAAAATCAAAAGAAAAAACATTAACTCATAAATATATAAATAAAGGGACTTACATACCAAAACTAACAGTTACAGATTCTTTTGGTGCTTCATCTGTTAAATACTTAGGACCAATAACTTACTTAGGACCTAATATACCACCGGTATCAAAAATAACCATTTCACAAAATATAGGATATTTAAAATCTATACAAGAAGCTGAGGATTTTATTACAAAATTTACAACACATCTTTCAGCTAAAGAAAGTTATGACCCTGACGGAGCAATCTTAAAATACCGATGGAAAATAGAATCTCAAGATAAAAGTGAACAACCTATCATTAGTGAAGAAAAAGAGTTTAACCTTGAGTTGACAAAAGCTGGGATATTTAACATAAGCCTTAGCATAACTGATGATAGAGAAAAGAGTTCTGAAACTACTGAAAAAATTACAGTTTTAAAACCAGACCCATTAGCAAGTGCTCGTGTCGATAAGACAAGTGGCAATGCTCCATTAGTAGTCCAATTTAACTCAAACGGAACAAGAGATTTTGATGGAAGTACAGTAGCCTTACAGTGGGATTTTGGAGATGGTAGCACCTCTAATACAGAAACAAATCCAACACACACTTATAAAACACCTGGCGCTTACTTACCTACACTTACAGTTAAAACAAAAGATGAAAGAATAAAAAAAATAAATACAAAAACTGTTTTGGTTAGCGAAAACAATGGACCTGTTGGTGTTATATCAATCCTTGAGCCTCTTAAGCTTGGAATATCAAATGAAGCAAAAATTAAACTCTCTGGGAAAGACAGCTATGACCCTCAAAAGAATCAAATGCTTTTATATGAATGGTCATGGATTGTTCAAGAAATTGACAGGAATAATAACTTAACTGATATATCAGATATTATAAACAATCAGTTAGTAAATCAATTCAATGAAGATTTCTCATATACATTTACTACACCAGGACAATATACTCCTATATTAAAAATAAAAACAGAAGATAATAGAATAACAAAAATAAATGGGGAAACTATTACCATAAGCCCCAATCAAGCTCCCATAGCAATTGCAAAAATTATACCCAATAAATCCACTATCACCTTTGATGCTAGTGGCTCATACGATCCAAAACCAAATGGTGAAATAATTTCATATCTTTGGGACTTTGGAGATGGTGCAACCTCAAATGAAATCAATCCCACACATACTTACACAAGGCAAGGAACCTACAATGCAAAACTAACGATTCAAGACAATAAAGGTTTTACAAGTAGTGCACTAACAAATATCATCAAAATCACTACAGAAGAAGAATATCTTAAACAAAGAATAAATAAAATCTTAGATTCACAAGAAATTAAAGAAAGATTATATAAACTACAAACAATTAACAGCAGTGACTCTCTCAATGGAATTAGTTTCAGTAAAGATGAGGAAAAGCCAAACGATACAACTCCACCACAAATCACTCTTTCTATTGAAAACCCTTCTCTCAAAGCCAATGAAAGTTTATTTTTTAATGCACATATTACAGATGATATTGGTATTGAAACTGTGGGATATAAACTAATCGATACAAACAACTCTACTTTAATTGAAGTAATTGAAGAAGCACCTGGTAACAATAAAATCAATGACTTCATGTCTAGCCTTGATTACACAAAAGCAGTATTAATACCAGAACATATAAAATCTGGGAAATACAAACTTTTACTTTTTGCAAAAGATAAAGCTAATAATTGGATAGGGCAAGCTAATTCAGACAAGCTAATCTCAAGTGAAATAACAATAACAAATATAGATTCAAAGACAACTTCAACACTTATAGAAGGTAATGAAACAAATGAAGAACATAATCCTGATCTAGTAAAAGAATTAACTGAGACAAAAAATCTTATACAAATTGTTGCAGCTAGTAAATTTACCAATGACCCTACATTAAATCAACCCTTGCTTTCAAAAAAAGAACTCACTAAATTAAATAAAACAATAGCTGTAAATGAAAAGCAATATACAACAATTAAACAAATTGGAACACCTTCTGTATTTGGAGCACCGCAAACAAATAACATCATAAATACAATAAGTCCAAGCATTTCAGTTATTATGACTACTTCTACAAATACACCATATATAAATATTGGTGTTATGGGAAGTCTACCAAGTACAGAAAAAAACTTTAGTAGCATTAGTATCAATCTTTCCGGAACAATAGCAAATCAAGGCTCCCCAGAAGTTCAACAGTATCTATCCATTGCTTGCGCCCCAGGAAGAGACTGTTCAATATTTGACGAATCATTAGCAAAAATCAATCAACCATCTATTTCACTTAGTGCTATAGATAATTCAGGCAACCAAATCGGGGAAGCAAAAACATATTCACTAGATCAAGGTGATTTTAGTCCTAATGAACCACAAGAAAAATATGCTCCGCAAATTGACAACATAAGCCCAACTCAAATTACACAAGGACAAGGAGCATTAGTGTTAACAATTAACGGAAGTATGTTTAATCCACAAACTACTGTTATTTGGGATACAGAAAAACTAGAAACAAAATACATAGACAACAACACCCTGCAAGCTTTTGTTCCAGCCTGGTTTACGACAAACAGTAAAAGAATAAAAATTAAAACACAAAAATCATTAGATATAAATCGTCAATTCGTTGAATCAAATTTAAAAGAATTGGAAATCTTATCCAGAACAACCAATCAAAGATATTTCACTTTTGAGACTTACAATGATTACAGCACTACAATCTCTGGTGATGATCTTGTTTTACAACGTGATGGTGGTAATGTTTATATATCTAACAATACAACTATCTTCAAAGAAGCCGGTTCATTAACTATTCCATTTACAGCATCTCATGACAGTACTTTAAATCTGGAAATTATTGGTTCATTAATACACAATGATACTTTTCCAAGTATTAATCTTTATCACAATAACAAACTCATCACATCACTAATTAACAATCAAAAATGTTTAATGTTAAACACAAACTCTACCTGTACTGAAAATCAAAGCTGGAAAGTAAGTCTGGGTACGCTAGAAAGTGGTGCCCACACCATCAAGCTTCTACTACCTGACATTTCTGGGCAAACAATATTTACATTAGATAAGGTTAAACTAAATTTTTCTTCAAACACAAAACCATTAATTACTTCTATAGAGCCACAAGCCATATCAAAGTCAAATAAAAATGATAGAACTCTTACAATATCTGGAAAAGATTTTGGTTTAAACCCAACAATAATTTATAAAAACAAGCAATTAAATACAATACAAATCAATAACAATAAAATTAAAGTTACATTACCTCCTGATTTAGAAGTATTACCAGAACAACTATACATAAATATTGCAGTAGCAAACAATCAAAACGAAAAACAGTCTGATTTTTATGCTATTGGTTTAAAGTCAGAACCTCAAATATCAAAATTAAATACAAAATATAACTTTATTTCAAATAGCCTTAATGGACCTTATGGAAAATTAGATGTATTTATTGAGCCAAAAGAAACCTCTACAATACAAAGGACAAGCCAAATTGATTTTTTAGATAAAGATGGAAACATAATAATCAATCCCTATGGAATCGGGAAGATATCTACATTTAATACCTCCTTTACATTGGCTTATGACTTACCAAAAGGTCAATATCATGTACTTGCTCTTATTGAAAGGATGAATCCTAATACAACCACAAATGATTATTCTGACTTACAAACAAAACAATTACTGGACAATCTTATAAACAAAAATATTAAAGATGAAAATGATTTCAATTCAAGACTAAGTAAAATACCAAAGACACATTATTCATCATTTATAATCACTGATAATGTTTCGCCATCTCTTACTATAAACAACTGCTACATGGTTAATGACATAAATTTCATACAAGAAAATCAAGAACTTTCTATAAACAGTGACTTAAAAGGAAATATAAGTAAAGACTCAGACATAAAAATCATATTAGACTATGGGGATTCAGAAAAAAGCTTTAATTATGAAGGAAAATCAATTACTGAAAAACATAATTACAAACTTGAACAAAATACAAAATTTAAAATCTTTGAAATTACAGCAATCGCTATAAAAGATGGGGTTGTTCTTGGGAGAAGCAACCCAGAAATAGTTTATGTTTATAAAGATCTTCCACCTGCAGCTATAGCAAAAGCAAATACAGAAAGTAACAATTATTCATCCGAAGCACCTTCTAAAATAAATTTCACAGATAACAGTTTTGATCCTAATGATGAGCTAAGTGATTTTACCGGAGCCATTGATAAAACACTATCAGAAAAGAATGTTTGGGAATTATTCAAATATAAAGATGGCGAATTAAATCAAATTATAAACAAAGAAGATTTATCTATCTTAAACAATCAAGTATTAAACAATGGAAAAACTTTTATAACTGGCACCATCACTAATCCTGGTACCTATTATGCAAAACTTACTGTTTTTGATAAAGCGGGTAATTCAGACAACACTCAAAGTGAAACTATACAGGTAACCTTACCAAACCAAAAATTACTTACACATGCAACATTTGATAGATCCACCAACCCTACTTTTGAATACAATGAAAATGGTATTGTAACAATTAAGTTTCACTCACTAACTCAAGTTAGAAACAATGAAATCCCAGGAAGAATAGGATATTTATGGGATTTTGGAGATGGACAAACCTCAAATGAAATAAATCCTACACACACTTATATAAAGAAAACTGCTAACGATAGAATAGACTACCATCCTGAATTAACTACAACTGCAATTTGGTCAAATGGTTACTCAGAAAGCTGGACAAGTAAAGCCGGTACAATCTCTATCATAGACAAACCAGAGTTTATAGCACTTGATATAATTCCAGAGAAAATCATTAGCGCAGATTTATTAACTATAAGCTTTATGATAAGTGACAAAAGCTTTGCTAAGAACTCTACAGTTACAAACTATTCGTTTGACTATGGGGATAGCTCCAACAAAGAATTTGGAAATATATCAACACTTGACTCAGAAGTTGCTGCATTAAATGAATTAAAACAAAAAACATTTACACATGCTTATACACATAAAGGTGAATTTTATCCTACCTTAAAAATTAAAATTAAAGAAAATCCTGAAAAAGAGTTCTTATTTAAGAGTCCAATAATTTCAACAAATGGTTTAGAAATAAATCAATTAAAGATTTTAGACCCTGTTGACAATTTCATTACAAACAAGTCATTAGAAACGGTGCAAATACAAATACCTTCTTCAAATTCCTTTGATGTAGTA
>JAHFBD010000013.1:0-2075 GCA_023250175.1 Candidatus Melainabacteria bacterium | reverse complement strand
CGTTGAATTAAACCCTTCAATAATTGAACAAACAATTTCACTGGCTGAAGGTAAAAACACTTACTGGTTTGAGTTAATCAATGAAGATTTAAGCACAGAAAAGACTTCAAGCAAAAACATAATCTTAGATTCAATAAGTCCCGCTCTCTACAATATATCTATAACACCCAACGAATTATCAGACTCAATAATAGTAAAAGGAAATCTTATAGAAAACTATCTTGAAAAAATAGAAATACAAACAAATAATGAAACCCCTATAATACTTTCAAACAACGACATTCAATCTATCGACAATAATGAATATAGCTTCTCAAGAAGCCTATCTAACCTACAAAATGGCGAGCAATTACTTACAATAAAAGTAACTGACTACGGTGGCAACATTACTGAAGAATCTTACAGAATCCAGAAAGGGAATACCAAAGCATTTCTAGAGCGTATCCCTGACAATTCATCTAATTCTTTCACTTCCCCAAGCACAATATTAAATTCTATACCCTATATAAAAAATGAAGAGAAAACAACAGTTCAAGAAACTGTAATAAAAGGAATACCCTTTAACATAAAACTATTCACATGCTTTACTGAAGATACAAAAAAATCAGTCGACGATTATGAAGCACAACTTAATATTAAAGATATAAAATTGAAAGAAATCAAATTTAACAATACAACGATTCAAAAAACAGAAGAAGAACTACAAGGAATTTTTAATTCAATAACTAAAGAGAAAAAACTTGGCTGTATAGATATAGGAGCAACGCTAGGACCTACTTTCATAAAGCCTTTCTGCAAAAAAAATCTTTACACCGATGCTTGTAAAGATAACTGTATCCATCTGGATAATGCTGCATGTAACATACCTCTTTTAAAAACAAATTTGTTAAATAACAAAACCATATTTGCATCTGATTTATCTACTGCATCCACAGAACAACTTAATCTTACAAACTCATGGGACATTGGAACATATGAATTAGTTTTTGAAGTAATTGAAAATGCTGATTCTTGTACTTTATATGGAACCTGCCTGGGAAAAAACAATGATGAGAGTAAGACTTCACAAACATACTCATACAAAATAACAGTGAAAAGAGAACCCACAATTACTACAACTATTCTTAGTCCAAAAGAGCTTGCTTTTGACAAAGAAAATGAAGTGAAATTAAAAATTATTGCTAAAGACAATATTCCATTTATTGAATCTCAAGACAAGAATGATAACCAAGTCCCTATACTAGATCTAACAAACACAAAATGGTTATCCTTAACAGATTCACAACCAAGACCTATACTAGAAGTAACTTCTTCTGGAATTGATTCGGAAGATCCTTCAAAATACTTTTTTGAAATCACAACAAAAATACAGCCCAAAATTCTAAATAAAATAGAGTTTGAAATCCCTGTTCATTTTCCGAAAGATTATTTTAATCCAGAAGGAATAAATGATCGAGTTGCAAGATTCTCTCTTAAAACAAATGCAAGCTTTAATACAGACATCATATATCCAGATGATAAAACTATAGTCACAGATAAAACAATAGTGAAATCAGAGATTGCAAGACCTGAGAATCTAGAAAATGATTTGATTTTATTTAATAATTGCAAGAGGAGTACTATTAATTATGGAGTTATCACTAACAATAACTCACAAACAATTACAATAGAGACTAAATCTCAAAGTGATAAAACCAATAAGAAGCTTGAATCTCTTGGGAATAAAGAACAATCAAAAATTATATTTAATAACACAATTAACTTTAATTTAAAAAATACAGAAAGTTTTAAAAATATATTTTTAGATGGAAGTATCTTTGGTCTATTTGAATTGTTTGGGGAATATTCAACAAGTTGTAACAAAAGAAGTACTAGTTATAGCGGAAAGTCAAAAAAATATATACTTCTAGATAATATCCTTCGAGTCAAAGCAAAATGTAAGAGATTAAAGTGTAGGATTTTTAAAAATCCAGAGTAAAATAATGTTTCCTTAACTTATTACTATTACGAAACATTAAGTCTAAGGATATACCTAATTTAAACACTTAACTTTCAGGGAATAAAGGCCATTAAGT
>JAHFBD010000171.1 GCA_023250175.1 Candidatus Melainabacteria bacterium | reverse complement strand
AGTTGCTTCATTTTGATTTAAGAGATTTAATTGATTCCGAGACCTTGTAAGAATATTAGAATATCCTTCTTTATTTAACTCTCTAACTAATGAAGAACCAACTAATCCTTTGTGACCAGCAACATAGATTTTTGCTTCTTTGTCCATTTGTTTTATTTATTTAAGAGGTTATTCAACATGGCTATATTCCTTGAATCCACCTTCTTTAAGAAATAGGGATTGTCTTGCTTGTTCTAAGTCTGCATGAACCATTTCTTTTATCAAGGCATTAAGATCATACTTTCGTTTCCAGTTTAATTTCTTTTCAGCTTTTGATGGATCACCTTGTAAAATGTTTACTTCTGTTGGGCGTAAATATTTAGTGTCTACTTCAATTAAGAGATCTCCAGGCTTTCTTAATGAAGTAATGGAGGGCAAAACTTTATTGTTGAATGATTTAATATATCCTACGACTTCTGTTTCATACCCACGCCAGCCAATTTCAATTCCTACTTCACGGAACGCTATTTCTGCAAATTGATTAACAGATATTGTTTTGCCTGTAGCCAGAACATAATCATCTGGAGTATCTTGTTGGAGCATTAACCACATTCCATATACAAAGTCTTTTGCATGTCCCCAGTCTCTTTTTGCATTTAAGTTTCCTAAAAACAATTTATCTTCTAGTCCGACTGCTATTCGGCCTACAGCACGTGTTATTTTTCTTGTTACAAAGGTTTCACCTCTTCTGGGAGATTCATGATTAAATAAAATACCATTACAAGCAAACAAATTGTAAGCCTCACGATAATTTATAGTAATCCAATAAGCAAAGAGTTTTGATGCAGCATAGGGTGAGCGTGGATAGAAAGGGGTAGATTCATTTTGTGGAATTTCCTTTACTAATCCAAACATTTCTGAGCTAGATGCCTGATAATATCGAACTTTTTTCTCCATGCCTAAAATTTTTATTGCTTCAAGCATATTTAATGCTCCGATAGCATTTGCTTGTGCAGTATATTGTGGGTTTGAAAAAGATACTTGTACGTGACTTTGTGCACCCAGATTATAAATTTCATCAGGTTGTATTTGTTGGATTAATTTAACTAGGCTTGCAGGATCTGTTAAGTCTCCATAATGTAAAAAGAAATTACAATCCGGATTATGTGGATCTTTATACAAATGATCAATTCTTTGAGTGTTAAAAAATGAGGAACGACGTTTTATACCGTGAACGATATACCCTTTTTCTAGCAATAGTTCTGATAGGTAAGTACCATCTTGTCCTGTAATTCCAGTAATAAGAGCTTTTTTTACCATTTCCCTATATTATAACTACAAAATAACTGCAAATATTTATTAGACAAGTAATTGTAATTCCATCAAATTTTACTAATATCCTAAAATACAATAAAATTAATGTGTTTTATTAACGATTGAGGTAGATAAATGACAAAAGTACTTGTAACAGATAAATTAAATGAATCTGGATTAGATATATTGAGAGAGTCATCTGAAGTTGATTATAAACCTGGTATTTCTCCAGATGAGTTAAAAACAATAATAAAAAACTATGATGCTCTATTAGTTCGTAGTCAAACAAAAGTTACTAAAGATGTTATCCAGGCTTGTTCTTCCAGAATGAAAATAATTGGACGAGCTGGTGTAGGGGTAGATAATATTGATTTAAATGCGGCTACAGAAAAAGGAATTATAGTTGTAAATTCTCCTGAAGGAAATACGACAGCAGCAGCAGAACATACAATTGCAATGATGCTATCAATGGCTAGATTAATTCCGGCTGCTGATATTTCCATGAAGCAAAATGAATGGCGAAGAGCTGACTTTATGGGTTTTGAAATCTTTAATAAAGTATTAGGTGTCGTAGGTCTAGGAAAGATAGGTTCGCGAGTAGCAAAAACGGCACAAGCAATGGGGATGAAAATTATTGCTTATGATCCATTTGTAAGTCAGGAGTTTGCATCACAGCATAGGTTTGAGCTTGTCACTCTTAATGATATCTGGAAAAGATCAGACATAATTACTTTTCATATACCAAAAACTCCAGAGACAGCAAACTTGTTAAATAAAGAAACTTTAAAAATGTGTAAAAAAGGTATAAGAATTGTGAATTGTGCACGTGGTGGCATAATTGATGAAAGTGCTTTAACAGATGCTATTAAAGCGGGTCATGTTGCAGGTGCTGCAATTGATGTCTTTAGTGAAGAACCTGTAAAAGATAGTCCTTTACTATCTCTTGGAGATAGAGTTGTTTTAACCCCACATCTAGGTGCAAGTACAGAAGAAGCACAAATTAATGTTGCTTTAGATGTTGCTGAACAAATAAGAGATGTATTGTTGGGTGGATATGCACGAAGTGCTGTAAACCTTCCAGTGATGAAGCCTGAAATTATTGCAGAGGTTAAGTCATTTATGACTTTAGCAGTTAGCCTTGGAACGATAGCTGCTCAGTTAATTGATGGGAAGATTCAGGAAATTCAAATTGAGTCTAAGGGTGAATTAGCAAAGAAAAATACAGAACCTCTTAATATCGCTATCTTAAAGGGTGTTTTATCTTGTAGTGTAGAAGGGGTTAATTTTGTTAATGCTCCACATATTGCAAAAGAACGTGGGATTAAAATTATTGAATCAAAATCATTTGATACTGGGGACTATGTTGAAGAGTTAAAAATATCACTTAGAACAGATAAAGGGGTAAAAACTATTGCTGGGACTTTATTAGCTCAGGGAATTCCTGCAATTGTTCAGCTGGATAGTTATACTATGAATGCTACTCCGGCAGAACATATGTTATTAACTCATCATCAGGATAAGCCAGGTATGATTGCTCAAGTTTCTACTATTTTATGGAAGGGGAATATAAATATAAGTTCAATGCATGTTGGTAGAAATGGACCAAGAGAAATGTCTGTCATGATTTTAAATTTAGATGATCCGATTCCAGCGGAATTACTTAAAAAAGTAGCTGATTTGGAAGGAATCTTAGAAGCCCGGTATGTAAAATTAAGAAATGATTTTACTACTAAAGCAAAGGAACTAGAGCCTATATTATCTTCCAAATAATTGGTTATACTAAATAGGTTTGCTATACAAAATAGTGTAGGCTGATTTAATGTTAAAATATTGCCTTGTTAGTTATAGAAAAAGGTTAAAAAGATGCCAAATATAAAAGTTTTATTGAATGATAATGTAGAAAAGCTGGGTCAAATTGGAGAAATTGTATCTGTTAAACCAGGTTATGCAAGAAATTATTTATTACCTGAAGGATTAGCCGCTATACCTACTGTCGGTGAAATTCGAAGGATACAAAAGAAAAAAGAGTTGCTAGAAAAGCAATATCAAGAAGAAAAAGTACAAGCAGAAGAGGTTCTTAAGAAACTAAACAATCATGGTGATTTTGTTATCTTGGTAAAAGCTGGTGAAGCTGGAAAGCTTTTTGGAGCAATTACAGCAAAAGATATTGTTGAGAGAGTAAACAGCGAAGCAGGAGTAGATATTACAAGAAAGCAAGTCCAGCTTAAAAGAGCTATTGGAGAAGTTGGTGAATATAGCATTAAA
The DNA here is from genome assembly GCA_023250175.1 of Candidatus Melainabacteria bacterium. GTDB lineage: Bacteria > Cyanobacteriota > Vampirovibrionia > 2-02-FULL-35-15 > 2-02-FULL-35-15 > JAHFBD01. Next base: position 1,519 of record JAHFBD010000171.1, on the reverse strand, counting down.
TTAAAATTGCACAATGAAGTTTCTGCTGAAGTTAAGTTTGTAGTAAAAAAAGAAGAAGAATAAATTTGGAACCTAAGTAATGAATAAGATACCTTTTAGTATCAAGTTATTTTTATTATTTTGTTGTTTAAATGGTTTACTTGGTGTTGCTTTAGTTTGCTTTTCAGCTCCAGATCCAGCTAACAATGATGATTTGCAAAAAGGTAATAATTTATTTAAGACTAATTGTTCAGGATGTCATTTGCATGGAGAAAATCTTATAAAATCTAATAAGCCTGTAATTGGTTCAAGTAAACTAGCGTCAAAGAAACTATTTAAAGCATTTTTAGAATCACCTCCAGCACCAATGCCAAACTTTAAAAATATTGTAAATAAGCCAAATCAACTAGATGCCTTATATAAATATGTAATCTCACTAATGGCTAAATAATCATTACTACCTAGTTAGTGTAATATTTCTAAGTAAACAATTTATAAGGTAAGATTTTATCCGATTTATTCGGTAAAATCGTAATGTATTATAAACGACAGATTGGAAGCACTTTGGAAAGCCGGTTTTGGGAGCACAGCGAAAAAACCGGCGGTAGGTAAATAATATATGTCATTTATTACATTTGAAGGAATTGATTGTTCAGGGAAGACTACACAAATTGACCTTTTAAAAAAGAGTTTTAAAAACAAAAACAATATAATTTTTACTTCAAATCCTGGAGAAACTCATTTAGGAAAAGAATTAAGAAAGATATTGTTACATCGAAGAGACTTAAAGCTTTCTGAAATTAATGAGTTATTCTTGTTTTTTACAGGTATTCAGGATAATTATGAAAAAATTATTTTGCCTGCTTTAGCTCAAAAAAAAACAGTGTTTTGTGATAGATATTATGACTCTACAATTGCTTACCAAGGGTTTGGTAGAGGGTTGGATTTAAAGAAGATTTTAAAGCTTGTAGAGGTATCTGCTTTACCAGAGCCGCAATTAACAGTTTTATTTAGGATTGATTTTAATATCTTTTTGGAGCGTGCTAATAAAAAAGGTAAAAAAGATAAGATGGAGAGTTCAAAGCAACAGTTTTATAAGGATGTAATTAAAGGGTATGATCAATTAGCAAAGATATATAAGAATAGGTATATAGTGTTAGATGGTTCTGAGCCAATAGAGTTATTACATAGAGAAGTAAAAGAAATACTTAAGGATCGTATTAATATTTGATAAAATCTTAGAGAATTAGAAATTAGAGTGTTAGGTAAGAGTAAAGGTACTTTGGTTTTATTAAAAAGTTCTGTTCTGATTTTCTGATTCTTTGCTATCTGATACTCTAATTTTCTAGAAATGCCGATATAGCTCAGTGGTAGAGCAACGGTTTTGTAAACCGTAGGTCGTCAGTTCGAATCTGACTATCGGCTTTTGTTTATTATATAGCTCCAAACAAGCTGGAGTTCCTTTCGCTCAGATCTTACGTTTGATCGGATTTGCCAGATAAACTAGACAAATCCTTTAAGTGTGAGTGCGAGAGAGGTG
>JAHFBD010000170.1 GCA_023250175.1 Candidatus Melainabacteria bacterium | reverse complement strand
AAATTAGCAGATAGTGAGGGCTTAAAAATAGCTGATTGTAAAAAGACAAAACTAAGTGAGTGCACTAATGTAGGAGCGCAGCTTTGTGAAGCGCTTGAAGTCTTAAGAACCAGTGATAAACCTGAATTAAGAAAGCTTTATAACAGACTTATTAAAGATAATGAATTAGTTTTAAAGTGGTATGAAAAAATGCCATTTATTGGTAAAGCCTTTGTCCCTGCTATTGGCTAAGTGGCAATCCCAATCGAGTTGACATTACTCCAATACTGGCACAGCATTTACAAACCGTTTAGTTATAATATGCGGTCTTGTAATCGCTGTGCCAATTACAACTGCATAGGCTCCTATTTCAAATGATTTTTTTACTTCGTGAGGAAACCATATACGTCCTTCCATAATTACAGGAATAGAAGACTCAGCAATAAACTCTGCTAACAAATCAAAATCCGGTCCAATATTTACTTTGTATCGGGTTTCTTTTGTATAACCACTTAACGTAGTAGAAAGCATATCTGCCCCAAGCTCAATTGCATTCATACCATCTTCAAAAGTAGAAACATCACATACTACAATTTTCCCCTCACTTTTTATAAGATCTATTTGATCTTCCAAGGTAGAATCATCAATTCGTGGTCTTCCTGTTCCATCAATTGCAATAAAATCAATTTCTGTTTTAATAAGATCTTTTACATCTTTTATAGTGGGTGTAATATAGACCTTTTCAAGCCAGTTAATTGGAGTAGGATTAGTTTTCGTCAGTCCTATAATTGGTATAGAAATTTCTTTTTTTATGTGTATTATGCTTTTTATCCCACATAGTCTAAGTCCCCCAGCCCCACCATTAATTACAGATTGACTAAGTGCAAGCAAACAATCAGGGGTATTTAATGGCTCACTGCCTTCTGCTTGTACAGAAACTATAACTTTATTTTTTAATTGATCAATCATAAAATATAATCTTATTATTAACTATTGTTCATAATAGTTTTTTTTCTCGATTAATGCAAGTAAATAAATATCAAATATGAAATTATTAATAGAAAAAAAAACTTCTCTAGTTGATAAAAAAGCATTTGAAACAATAAAGGCACAAGTTAAGCAAAAGCCTGATTCATTAATTGGGTTAGCGGTTGGTAAAACAACAGATGGTTTGTATAAATTAATATCAAGGGATGTACTTAAAAGTCCAATCCAGTGGAAAAAAGTAAAGCTGTTTCAAATTGATGAAAACCTTGGAACAAGTCCAGACTCACTTATTAGTTTTAATCATGAGGTAAGACAAGAGTTAAACCCATTATTAAAATTAGTTAACCCTAAAAATGTTTTTTTAATAGACGGTACAAAAAATCCTAAGCTTATAATTAAAGAAGCATATAAGTTTATTAAAAAAAATAAGGGGATTGATTTAATAATTCTTGGATTAGGGCCCATATACGATCCCCACATTGCATATAACACTACAGGAAAATCAAGCTTAAATTCAAAAATGAGAGTGGTAGATCTCCACCCAAAGATAACTAAAAAACTAAAAAGTAAATCTCTGTCTTTATCTGTCACTGCTAAATATTTAAAAGGCATTACTGTTGGCATAAAGGACATACTTGAATCAAAAAAAGCTTTATTAATTGCATATGGAAAAGATAAGGCAAGGTCTGTTTCACTTACTTTAAATGGTAAGGTCAATATGAGTAAAGCATCAGCAAGTGCTCTTGTATTGCATAAAGATTTAACAGTCATTTTAGATAAAGCAGCTAGTAAATATTTGATTACTACCTAGCTAAATATATAAGACCATAAATAAGCTTTTTGTGTGATTTATTCACCAAAAAGCGCCATGTAAGGAAGAGCGAGTTGAGCATTAGTGCGAAACGAGCGGTAGGTAGAAACAATATTTGAAATTAAAGTGTAAATAAACTAAAATATTACCTAGTGTTATTTATATAAAATCAAGAAATACGAGGTAACAAACATGAAAGTATTATCACTTCCAATAATTTCAAAACCACCACAACCAGTAGTTTATGACCCAAGAAAACAATTAGATGGATATCCTAATACACCAGAGGATAAAAACTTTACTTTAAAAGTAAAAGATGCACGCCCTAAGCTTTTTAGTGAAACTACACATGCCGGGGTTGTTAATAAACCACTCACACTAACAGAAAAAATTTGGTATGCACATCTTGAAGCAGGAAGTCCAGACAAAAAAGGATCAATACTTTATTTAAAGCCTGATCTTTTACTCATTCAGGATGCTACTGGCAAGCTTTTGCTTTTACAAGCTGAGCTTTTGTTTAAGCTTCTAGAAAGAGAGCAAACAGATATACTAACCGTTCTCTACTATGACCACAATATAAAAGTTGACTATGGTATGGAAGAAGCTATTATTCAGGATAAAGAAGGAATAAAGTTTCTTGGAACAAGTTCAAGTAAAAGAGGAATAATTTTTTCATTACCAGGAAATGGTATTTGTCACAGAGTAAGCGATGAGTATTTTGATTTGCCAGGAGGAGTTTTATTTGGTTCAGACTCACATACTCCAACTGCTGGTGGAATGGGAATGTTTTCTCTTGGAAAAGGTGGCTGGAGCATTGCAAAATCACTTGCTGCAGGACTACCTATGCCTGTAGACAGAAATTTGATTATAGGGGTACACTTAAAAGGTGCTCTGCCAGATGGAATAGAGCCAAAACAAATAGTACAACTTTTAAACAGAGATATAATTAGACTATTTGGAAATGAAGGAAATGGTTCATACATTGAGTTTTTTGGAGAAGGAGTAAAGTCAGTTTCTGTCGTAGGAAGAAGCTCAATTACAAACTCTCTTGTAGACGGTGGTATGGGAACCGGTGTATTTCCACCAGATGAGCAAGTGGTAAAGTATTTAGAATCAAGAAACAGAACAGACCTTGCACAATGGGTTAATAAAAATTTAAAAGACTTAACCCCGGATAAAGAAGTTTTAGAAAATCCTGAGAAATATTACGACAAAGTTCTTGTCTATGATTTATCAAATGAACTACACCCAGCACTTGCAATGCCAGGTAATCCAAAAAATATTTTTTATCTGGATGAAATACCAAAAGTTATTGATTTCATAAATAATGAGATCTTAAATAAGCATCAGGACTTTCTAACAGACGGAAAAGTAGATAAGAAGAAAGTAGAACAATGCGTAAAATCAAAATCTGGTAGTGTTCTAAGAGTTACTCCAGAACAAACTTTAATAAATCTGGCTATTCAGGAAATCGATGTTAAAAAAGGATATGACAAGAGAAAACTTAGTATGGAAATATCCTCAGGTAGTATAGGGAGTTGTACTCATTCTGGGAAAGATGATATTGAAGCAGCAGTATGGGCAAACATACAACTAGCTACAAATAAAATAAAGCGCACTGGTCCTGTAAGTGTTACTTACGGTTCACGGGATGGGTGGCTCTCTGTTCAATCAAATAAAACAATTCAAGATTTAATAAAAGAAGGACATCTAATTTTATTAGATAGTGCTTGTGGACCATGTATAGGAATGGGATTTGCTCCGGAAGTAGATACAGCAAGTGTTAGATCATTTAATAGAAACTTTATGGGGCGAGCTGGCAATAAAGAAAAAGTAGATCAGGTTTATTTAGCAAGTCCTGCTGTAGTGGTGTATTTAGCAGCTTGTGGAAGATTTGATTCTTACGATTCACAAAACAGGTTATTTATTGCAAAAGACGAAACTGGAAATGAAGTAAAAATCAAACTTACTAATCCTACCAGTGAAGCGCATTTGAGCACAATTGTCTCAAATGATTTCAATAATCCAGACGGAGAAAGACCTGCTTTTATATTACCTTCGCCAAAAGATAAAGGAAAGGAGATAGAAGTTTTATACGATGGAAATACTATTAGTGCATTACCGGATGATATGTACGACACGCCATTGGATAAAATTGAAAATCTCCCTATCTTACTAACACTCGGTGACAATGTTACAACGGATGACCTATCAGCAGCTGGGGTAAAGTACATTCCAAAAAGAGGGAATTTGCTAGAGCTTGAACCTGGTTTCTTTGAAAGTATTGCACTACGTGAACAAAGAGATCCACAGTACTATTACAATTTAGCTAAAGAGTATAAAGTCAAAACAAATGGTTCTGTAATGGTTGGCGGAAAATTGTTTGGGTCAGGTTCATCAAGAGAAGCCGCAGCTTTTATTCCAAGACACTTACGTATCAGAGTAGGAATTGGAGAAAGTTTTGCTCCCATACACAGAGAAAATGCAATTGAGCAAGGGCTTTTATATCTTACTTATAAAAATCCAGGTGACAGAGCAAAGCTAACAAGTGGTGATTTAATATCTATCTATAACTTAGATAAACTAGATTCAGATAAAAGAGATGTAGAAGTAAAGGTGAAAAAAGCAGATGGGGCTGAATTTACAGTTATGTGTGAACATGTGCTAGATACACCATATAAGATAGAAATCTTTAAAGCCGGCTCAGAACCAAATCTCTTTAAGAAAATACTTATTGATCAATTCAAAGGTAATGTCCCAGAGTTTATGAAATGGTTTAGTGAAAAAAATAGATTGTAATTTATTTTTGGGAAAATGCATATCCATCCATCTTATGAACTCTATGGAGATATGGTATTAAGTTCCCCCCAAATATACCATTAGATATTCCTGGCATTGGTATAGCTAAAATCTCAGGGCGATCCTTTACATCTTGCATTAGTAAATGGTTTATATCTTCTTGTTTTAAATTCTTTGGCTGAAATCCCCAGCTTAGATATGATCGAACCATATCTCCATTTCCAACTAAAAAGTTTATTCCTATATTTCCTTTAACATTTACCTTTAAACCAGCCATCATTTTTCCATCTGGAGTCATTAACACCGCTTCAGGATTCTCATTCCATGAGGCATTTCCTACTACTTCCCCATTCATGTTTAAAACAGGTCCGCCAGAGTTGCCTGCATTTATGGCCGCATCAGTCTGGTAATCTCTTCTCATTTTGCCCATATGAGGATAGTAGCTTTGTTTACTTAAAACACCACGAGATACTGACCAGTCTCTTCCACGTGGTGAGCCTATTACAATAAGATCGCTAGCTACTGCT
>JAHFBD010000169.1 GCA_023250175.1 Candidatus Melainabacteria bacterium | reverse complement strand
ATCTCTTTTATAAATTCAAACAATTATCCTTGGAACAATAAAAATATTAAATATCTAAAGATTAAAACATACAATAATTCACAAAGTATTTCTCCTTTTGAAGGCACTCAATTAAATGAACAAGCCATAAGATATGGGGATTATCCTTTAGCACATTATTTATATTTAATTACTTCATCTAATGCATCCAATAGTACAAATGAATTTATTGAGTGGATATTAGGACAAAAGGCTCAAAACATTGTAAGAAGTTCTGGATTAATTCCAATAAAGGAAGAAGAAGAGTAAGGAGAAGTATTAATGCAAAACTATAAGATTGGTCAAGAATTAGAACCTTATCAAATACAAGTAGATAAATACAGATCATATTTTTATGCTGGAGCTTCTGGTGATTTTAATCCTATTCACCTTGATAATGACTTTGCAAAACAAGTAGGACTAGGGGGAATTATTCTACATGGTTTATGTACAATGGCTTTTGCTTATAAAGCTATAATGAAAAATAATGACCCTGATAAGATAAAAAAATTTAAAGTTCGATTTCGTCAGATAGTAAAACCACAAGATACATTAACAGTAAAGAGCAAGGTTTCACTTCTTAGTAATAATCTAACTACGATTGATCTCACTGTAGAAAATCAAAGAAATGAGCAGGTAATTACCAATGGCTCAATGGTAATTGTAGAATAATCGTTACTGCCTAGCTCTAATATATAAGAACATAAATAAGCTTTTTGTGTGATTTATTCACCAAAAAGCGCCATGCCGGGAAGAGCGAGTTGAGCATTAGTGCGAAACGAGCGGTAGGTAGAAACGAATAATCTATACGAGCTTAAAAGCATTATTAGCAAGTTTATCAGCTTTTAAGTTTTCTTCTCTGGGTATATGAATGATTTTAAACACAGGAATCTTTTGTACTAATAAGAAGGCTTTATCAAAAAGAGTTTTTATATTTGCATCTTTCACTTTATATTTTCCATTGATTTGATTTACGACTAGTTCGCTATCAGAACAAATGGTTACATCTTTATAACCTCTCTCAATAGCAATTTCTACAGCTCTTATAAGTGCTGTATATTCTGCAATATTATTAGTTTCATTTCCTATAAATTCAGAGACTTCTTCCACTGGTTCTTTTTGTCCATTTTTCCAATCTTTACCACTATACTTATAGAACACAATCCCAACAGCGGCTGGTCCTGGATTTCCTTTAGAAGCACCATCAATATTTATGAGTATATGTTCTGATTCTATTCCTTGAGGCTTTGAAAATTCTATATCCTCTATATTTTCAACAAACACAACATTTTTACATTTCGTATTCGAATAAAAATCTCTTAAATATATATTTGAAGTTATAAAAACAGCATTGTTTATTAAAATCTTTTCAAGCTGTTCTTTATTAACCTCACATAATGTTTCAACCAAATCATTTTTTATCCCAACTTCAGTAATAAAGTGATCGTTGTTAGTACATTGATCATTTGTAATTAATATTTGTTTTGTATTTTTATTTATTTCTTTTATAATCATTAAATTTTTGCTAACAATCGCATCCTTTAAATATTGTTTACATTCATTTAAGGACTTTTCAATAAGTTGCATAAATAAAACAGTTAATTCACCTGAAGTTTTATCCTTAATAAGGGACTTTAATCCATGAGCTAATACTGAATGCAATATACAAACAGGAAGAGTCTTTAATGGAGTTGCTTCCTCTACCTCACCATTTTCTGGATTAATACCAAGAATTTTTATTGCCTGAGTTCTAACTAAATTAAATTGTCCCCAATGGGTCGTTGTATTTTCTGCAATTTTTTGTGCGATTAGAGCAGCTAATCTTGACCAGTAAGCATCAAAATCTATAAATAAAGAATCTCTATCCCAAAATAACTTATCAACCTTATATTGACTAGTCCCAACTGTAATATTAATAGACACATGGTTATTTTACTGCAGATAAGCTTTATCTATAACGTCTTCAAATATATGCGTTATAATGTTTCTATCTATCACCGGTTTTTTCGCTATGCTCCCAAAACCGGCTTTCCATAGTGCTTCCAGTCTACCATTTATAATGCCTTACAGATTTTACCGAGTTTCTTATAATTGGGGGGATAAAATCTTACCTTATAAGTCATTTACTTAGAAATATTACACTGGCGAGGTAATAACGTTATAATGTTTCTACCTACCGCCGGTTTTTTCGCTACACTCCCAAAACCGGCTTTCCAAAGTGCTTCCAGTCTGTCATTTATAATGCCTTACAGATTTTACCGAATAAATCGGATAAAATCTTACCTTGTAAGTTGTTTACTTAGAAATATTACGCTAGCTAGGTAGTAACGTTATAATCTTAATTCAAACTATGAAACATAATCAAACAACCATAGCAATTATTGGCAGACCAAATGTTGGTAAATCTACCTTATTTAACCGACTACTTAAGGAAAGAAAATCTATAGTAGATGATGTCCCTGGCGTTACTCGAGATCGATTATATTCAGATTTCAACTGGAACAATAAAAATCTTACTTTAATAGATACTGGAGGCTTAGTAAGTGGCATTGACCAAAAGTCAAAGATAAAGGATGAAATCACTAATGAAATCAGAAAACAGGTTCTTATTGCAACAGAAGATGCTGATTTCATTATTTTTCTTGTAGATGGAACAACTGGTATAACCTCGCAGGATGAAAAAATAGCTTCTAATCTTAGAAAAATAAAAGATAAAAAAAGAATCTTTCTTACTGTAAATAAAATAGATACAGAAAAACAATTAGATCTGATTAATGAATTCTATTCTTTAGGACTAGGAGAACCTTATCCTATTTCAGCATTATCTGGTTCAAGCGGGTTGGCTGACATTTTAGATGAAATTGCATCTCATTCAAAGCAGATTAAAGAAGACACAAGAAATATAATTAGAATTGCAATTTTAGGAAAACCTAATGTTGGCAAATCAAGTATTTTAAACTGTCTTGTCGGTAAAGAAAGATCAATAGTTACTCCGATAGCAGGTACAACAAGAGATTGTATAGATGCAAAGGTAACAATGGATAAAGATAGTTTTATACTTATTGACACTGCTGGTTTAAGAAGAAAATCAAAAGTATCTACAAATATAGAACGTTATGCAACCATGAGATCTATTAATGCTATTGAAAGAGCTGATATTGTTTTATTAATAATAGATAGTACTGAAGGAATATCCGACCAGGATCAAAAAATCGCCTCTGTAATTAAAAAACGTAATAAGGGATCTATTATACTAGCAAACAAATGGGACTTAATAGAAAACAAAACTTCAACAACTATAAACAGACATCAGGAAAACATACTATCAAAACTTCATTTCATTAATTACTCTCAAATACTAATGACTAGTGCCCTTGAAAAGAAAAATGTTCATAAAATTTGGGGGCTTGTAAAAGAAGTGTTTGCTAACTATCAAAAAAGGATTTCAACCGGAAAATTAAACAAAGCAATTGAAGATATTATTCTTACAACATCACCACCAACAAAAAAAGGCAAACAGCTTAAAATCTATTATGCAACTCAAGCAAATATAGAGCCTCCCGAAATTGTACTATTTGTAAATGATTCAGAAATGATTAGTCCCCAATATGAAAGGTTTTTAGAGAAAGAGATTCGAAGCAGATTTGACTTCTCAGGAAGTCCAATAAAATTAGTTTTTCGGAACAAAAGAAAAAACTAATTAGGCACGTATTATAAAAATCCACAAACCATCTACAACAAGCTCATTATTTTGGTTATAAGATTTTGTTTCAAGTTCTATAAAATCATTATTATTTTTCTGATAAATATTTTTGATTCTGCCTGTAGTCACAATAGTATCACCCGATTTAACCACCTTATGAAAATTAAATTCTTGCTCTCCATGCAGCAGCCTACTCATATTTAGCTTTAATTCCTGATCAGCAAAAAGCAATTCCATCGCATCTTTTGCAAAGACAACAACAAACATCGGCGGTGCAACTACACCACTAAATTTAGACTTCTTTGCAAACTCAGAATCAATATAAAGCGGGTTTAAATCTCCAACAGCAAGAGCATATTCTTTAATTTTTTCTTGACCAACCACATAAGCAACTGGATTATATTCACGTCCTATAAATTTTGTATCTACTGACATTAGAATTATTATACTTTAACTATTAAGAATAGTTATTTTTGTGTTACCTAGTTTTTTCTCCTTATATAATTTAAAGTCCTTTGGTATATTAAACTGAGCTTTCATTTCTGATTCTATTGATATAACACCACCAGACTTAATTAATTTATTCTTACCAACCAATTCTAAGATTCTCTCAATGTGCTCCTCTTTACCATATGGTGGATCAATAAATATTAGGTCAAACTGTTTATCCTTAAAAATCTCATTTTCTAGAACCTTTGGTAATCGCCCTAATACTACTTTTGCTTTCAAGTTACACAGGTTAAGATTTTTATATATTAAAGAAATTGAATCTTTCTTTGCATCAACAAGTACAAGCTCTTTAGCTCCACGACTTAAAGCTTCTATTCCCACAATGCCTGTTCCTGCATAAAGATCTAAAACACTTGCATTATCTATAATATTTTGCAGAGTATCAAAAATAGACTTTCTTGTTAAAGCCATAGCAGGTCTTATAAAATACCCTTTGGGTCCTACAAGTTTTTTGCCTTTAAGCTTTCCACCTATTATATTCATCTTAAATTTCAATTCTCAATGTCAATTTCGGTTTCTACATCTTGCTTAATTGATACATCCCAGGAAGCACCAGGTTCTAACAATAATGGCCAATTTAGCAAAATAGTAGTGCCTTGGAAAATGTTTTTCTGAGAATCTTCTCCCTTCAAATATAGCTCAATAGGATATCTGTAAATATTGCAATTTTTGTTAGTAGAAATTGTCAAATCTATTTTCCTTATATCACTTTTAATTGATATTTGATTAACATTATTTATCTCTTCAACAGCATCCAAATCAGGCTTTAAAGTTTTCTTTTGTGGATTTTTATCTAAATAAAAATAACTGTTTTTATCAAGCACCGTGGTTACATTTAAATTAAATTCTATGGCAAACATACAATCTACTTTTTTAGAACCTCTATT
>JAHFBD010000168.1 GCA_023250175.1 Candidatus Melainabacteria bacterium | reverse complement strand
TAGGTTCTAATGTCATGGTTTCTTCTGTCCATCCATCAAGCTGAATTCTATTTCTATCAACGATACAAGTTAAGTTTCCTAAATGATAATGACTTGCTGACATTATTGCTTCCCAGGTAGAACCTTCTTGTAGTTCACCATCACTTTGTAGTAGATAAATCCTATTTTTTAATTTATCAAGTCTACAACCAAGAGCCATTCCAACAGCATTTGATGTACCATGCCCGAGGGAACCAGTTGAGACTTCAATCCCAGGGACTTTAAGCCTATCGGTGTGTCCTTGATAAGGAGAGCCTAGGCTTCTAAATGTTAAAAGATCATCCCCTTTATAATAACCAGCTTTTGCAAGGATAGAATAAACAAGTGGTGTTGAGTGCCCTTTACTTACAACCAATCGATCTCTTTCCTGCCAGTTAGGATTTTTAGGATCGTAGCTCATTATTGAAAAATAAAGAACCGTTAGTATTTCTACTGCTGAAAGTGAACCTCCTGGATGGCCCGAAGCAGCAGCGTTTGTCATCTTTAGAATAGAGGCTCGTAGACCCTTACAAACTTCTTTTAACTCTTTTAATTTCTTTTCATTCAGTGACATTAGTAGAAGTATATCTTATCAATTCCATTTTTTTAGTTTCATTGCATCTTTAACTTTATCTAATGTTTGCTTTACTATTTTTTTTGCATGCCCATTTCCAATATCTAATATTTCAAGGATTTCAGAATCTTTTGGTATTAATTCTCTTTTTATTCTAATTTGGGATAATGAATTGTTTATTATTTCAGCTAGTCTTTTCTTACAATCTACACAGCCTATAGCTCCTGTTGTACATTCTTTCCTTACAAGTTCTTGGGTGCTTTTATCTGCAAAGATTTCATAATGCTTATAAGCTACCTGACATTCTTCTGGTGAACCCGCATCATTTTTTCTTGCTTTTTTAGGATCAGTTATCATTTGTAAAACTTTTTTTATTGTTATTTCTTCATTATCAATTACTTTTATGTCATTGTTTAAAGATTTACTCATTTTTCTTCCATCAATCCCAGGTACTGATGGTGTTTCAGTTAGTAATGGCTGTGGTTCAGGAAATAACTCTGTTTTATAAATATAGTTAAATCTTCTTGCTATGTCTCTTGTTAATTCAAGATGTGCTACTTGGTCTCTTCCTACGGGAACATATTCACCAAGTACACTTAATATATCTGCAGTCATTAAAACCGGATAACCAAGTAAGCCATAAGTAACTTCTTCTTTTGCTTTATTTTCATCTTCTGCAAGGAGTTTCACCATATCTTTTAAGGTCGGATCTCTTTCAACCCAGTTTTGATAAGTGATCATACTTAGTAAAAGGTGTAACTCAGCTACTTCTGGTACTGCTGATTGAATGTATAAGGTTGCTTTGTTTGGATTAATTCCACTTGCAATTATGTCTTTTGCTACTTCTATTGTATTGTTTTGGAGTTCATTAGTGTCTTTGTATTTTGTAGTTAATGTATGCCAGTCAGCTATAAAATAAAAACACTCATGTTCTTCTTGTAGTTTTGCCCAGTTACGAAGGACTCCCAAATAGTGACCCACATGAAGTGCTCCAGTTGGTCTGATTCCTGAGAGTAAACGTTTTTTTTGCATTGTTTTATTATACTAAAGCTTTCTATGTTCTAAAGCAGGCAAATTCCTTCTAATTTTATCTAAATAACTAAAATCAAGTTCAGCAAAAACAACAGCTTCTTTATCTGGTGGTCCTTCAGCTAACACTTTTCCCCATGGGTCGACTATTAAACTATGTCCATAGGTTTTAATACCACTAGTTCCAGTTCCTGATTGATTTGGTGCAATTACATAAGATAAGTTTTCTATTGCTCTTGCTTTAATGAGCGTATGCCAATGAGCTTCTCCAGTAGGTTTAGTAAATGATGATGGAATACAAAGTATTTTTGCTCCCATTTGTGAGTAATGTCTATAAAGTTCTGGAAATCTTAAATCATAACAAATACTAAGTCCTACTTTTATATTTTTTATTTTAACAAGCTTAGGCTCTTTGCCTGCTTGGTTTCTGCTTGATTCCAAAATCTCTTGTCCTTTTAACTTAATGTCAAAAAGATGCATTTTTCTATACTTTGTTACTATTTCCCCTTTTGGATTTATAAGAACTGAGGTATTAAATGGTTTCTTGTTTCCTGATTTTCTAATTTTCTGATTTTCTGATCCTCTGTTTTCCATCATACTTCCAATCAATATCCAGACATTATATTTTTTTGCAAGATCTGAAATAAAGTTTGATGAATATCCTGGAATTATTTCTGCCATTTTACTGGCTTCATTTATATTTCCACGATAATTAAAAACTTCAGGTAATGCTATGAAATCAATATTTTTTTTAATTGCAGTTTGAATTAATTTTTTAGCTTGAATCAGATTTTTTTCTTTGTCTTCACCGCTTTTCATTTGAATTACGGCTACTTTTAAACTATTCATATTGTTAATATTGTATAGTTTCCTGCTTCTCTGATGTAAACAAAGTAGATACTTCTTTATCTTGAATTTGTGCAATCATTAGAAGATGTCCTTCTGGATATCCATAATATCCATCTATTAAAAAACCATTGTCGTGAATATTGTTTTGTAATTGTTTTGGTTTTATTTTTTTTATTCCAGGTTCTTCTGTTACATGGCTTTTCTTAAATGAGTTTAAAATCTTTTCTAAGAAACCAAGTTCACTGTTTGCTGAAACTATTAGTAATCCTGTTGGTAATAATAAATTTCTTATATCTTTAAAAAATGGTACTGGATTGGAAAAACTATCTACTTGGTCATTATAATTAATAATTATTCTAGTAAAAGAGTTTTCGTTATGGGATAAATCTGATGATTGTGTGACACTATTTTGATTCTCTCTTAAACTTTGTATTAGTGTTGTGTCCCAGTTTCCTATTACAAGAACAGCTTGTCGTTGACCAGCTGCTCTGATTATTCGCTTTATAATTTTTGTTGTCATTGTTGCTAATGTTTATGCAGGTTGTAATCTCATTTTATCAGAGGAAGGATTTGTATGGTTTATCTAGGATGTGCTAATAAATTGAGGATATCAAATTAAATGTGCTTACACTTTACGCTCATCCATACCTTACGCTTCACTTGTACGCTTAGCGCTTCCAGCGTTTCGCTTCAGGCATGGATTTTGCTTGTGTAAGCACATTTTGCTAGATATTGTTTTTCATCGAGAGACTTTTGAGATGAACTCCAATAACATAAATTGTAAACCCGTTTTATCAGAGGTAGGATTTGTGTGGTTTATCCACCACAATCCGATCAGGTGAAAGGAATTGACCGATGGAAGCTCAAGCTTGTCTTGAGCATAAAAAATGAAGCTCCTCATAAGCCGGGTTCTGTTTATGCAGTCATCTATCTAGGAGTATTGTCACCAATACCCTCAAGCGGTTTTGGCAAAACTGGGGAGCGGGCCACTCTTTTCCAATTTTATACCGTAGCCTTGCACCTTTAGCGGGGTTTACCTAACTTTGCAATCACTCACAAAGTTGGTGAGCTCTTACCTCACCGTTGCATCCTTACCTCACAAAATAAAAATTATTCTATGAAGGCGGTCTTCATTTCTGTGGCACTTTCCTCACACTCACATGCACTTCGCATTACGAAGCAACCAGCCCTATGGTGCCCGGACTTTCCTCACCTAGTTTAGGTTTTATGTGATAGGAAGTAAGTGATTAAATTAATCTATTACCTATTTGTCCTAGCTCATATAACCTAATATAGGCGTAACTGCTTGAGGAACTTCGCTTGTTATTATAGCTTACGCTGAGGCATGGGTGTATAACTAAACATGTGTAAATCTAAATTGGAAATTTACATCCTTGAAAAGTTATCATACCCTGAAGATTAAACTGACAAAACCAGTTTATGCTTTGTCTGCAGTCTTGCAAATAAAAACGTTTTTTGATGAGAGGATTTGTATGGTTTATCCACCACAATCCGATCAGGTGAAAGGAACTAGCAGCGGGAAAGTTTAGCTTGTCTAAACTTGTTATAAAAGGTTTTGGTAGCGAGAAAGTTCAGCTTGTCTGAACTTATATAAACAACCTTTGGGGTTATCCACTTGATATGTAAAAAGATGATTACCATAAAGTGGTCTATCCATAAGATGTAAAAACTTAGTTCAAGCAGATTGAAATTACTGGAAAAATAAATAAAAAAGATTTGTGATATCCCTTGTGGTAAACCCTTATAAACGTAATCCTTGTGAGTAATTTCACTAATGTGGGTAAGTCTTTGTTAGTAAGGTTTGAGTAAGGGCGTTTATTGCTTTTAGTGATTACTTTTTAAGGAGATAAAAAAATGAGAAGGCAAATTTATATATTAGTAATAAGTTTATTATTTTGTTTGTCTTGCTTAAACTTAAATAGCTTTGCTCAAGTTGGGAACACAAAAAAAACTCCTGTCGATGTAATCACACCTAATAATGCTCAATCTAAAAAACCAACTACAACGAAATCAACAACACCTGCAAAACCAAAACAACCACGTGCAATGAAGGTCTTTAGTGATAGTGGAGAAGATACTGTTTATGGAAGTATTTTGATTCCAAAAAATGATGAAATCAATATTGGTCCTTTATCTAAAACTGTTTTAGCTGGGTTAAAGAAAGCTCGCCTTGAGAATGTTTCTATTAAAGTATCAGGTGCTACTGATTTGACAAAAGCGTTTATTGTTCCGTCAGAAAATGTAAGCATACAAAAAAAACAACTTGCAGGTAAAACTGGTAATTTTTTAGTTGTTAGTTTATTTAATATTAAGAAAGAATCAGGAGTTGTTGTTTCTCCTGCTTCAATTGAAAGTGATAAGTATAAAACTATAATCACTGCTAGTACTTTTGAATTAACTACTGATGTATTTAACTATAAAGCTCCTGTTTTAGTTGTAGGTAAAGTTAAATCAGATAAGCAAGCTGTTGTTTCTGTTGAGGATATAGGAGGAAATACTATATCTGATAGAAGTGTTATAACTAATCCAGATAGTACTTTTATAAATGAAGTTTCTGCTAGAAAACTAAGTGAGTTTGAAGAAATAGATCAAAGCACTATTTTAAAAGCACAAGTAGCAGCATCTGCTACT
>JAHFBD010000167.1 GCA_023250175.1 Candidatus Melainabacteria bacterium | reverse complement strand
AAGGTGTGTTAAGCGGTCTAAAAATTACAGCATCTCTAAAAAGCGCATTTATAGTAGGACATTCTTCTGTAAACGCCAGGCCATCTAAGGTTTTAAAAGTTATTTGCATTTATTCATACTCATCTCTAGGTTTTTCTATAAATTCTTTAATATTCAAAGAATTACAATGCATACACCTAGCTTCATCTAATTCTAAGTTAGTGTCCCAAATTTTGTCACAGTTGTTACAAATGAATGTCATGGTTCTTTCTCGTTTTCTTGAATGGGCATTTGCAAATTATACTTTTGTACCCTCTCTTGATACCAGTCTGTTCTTCTACTTACACATATATTAAATGCCTCTAAACAGCGGTCTAAAAAGTTAGCTAAAATAAAGTCTGGTGTGTCTGAATCGTTTTCTTTACTGTATTTGTTAATTAAACGTTCTAACTCGTCTTCAAAAGTCATGAGAAAACCTCTTTCAAGTTTTGCCAATTTGTTTCACCTATACTAGTTTCAACTGGGATGATTAGATCAAAATTTCTACTAAGACTACAATTTTTAAAATTTATTTTCCTTTCATAATGACTTTTAAAGACATATATATAGCTCATTATATGATCTTTATGAACTTCCGCTAAAATACCATCATGCTGTTCGGTTAAGAACTTATAATGCTTCATGTAACCAGGTAAATCTTGAGTTACACGAGGCATTGTAAACTTGGTTAGATCACTTATAATAGCTTGTTGAATATAACATAAGGCTTCTTGATACAAAGCGTCATTAAACTTAGCAAAAAAAGTACGCTTGCGTCCGTTAGGACATGTAAGTGTTAAAGTATTCTTAACTATTTCACGTAAAGGCTCATGAAAATTTTGTTGAATTCTAGGATTTAATTTATGAAACTTATCCATAAGAGTTTCACAATAGCCTAGCGCTGCGTGAATATACTGACTTAAACGAAAAGCACGCATACCATTATGTCCAGCGTGCCGTATACGTTTACCTAATTCATAGTATGGAACATTAATATTAGGAACAAAGGGCGCATTCTTGGTTATACTATTGGGATCAACGCCTAAAATAGCACCGATGGTCTTAGCATGTAAATTAGGTTTTTGATCCATTGCATATAATGCTTCATAATCTTCTGCCAAAACAAAAACTGCTCTAGCTTCAGCACCTTTACCATCACATTCAACAAAGACAAAATCTTTATGCGGTACAAACATAGACCTTAAGTCACTTGCAATTTCAGTATCTTCATAATCTTCAAACAAATCTTCATCTATGCGATATCCATGCTTAGTTATAGTCTGTAGGCTGCGCCCTAAGCGGCGCGTCCATTTATTGTTACGTTGTTCTTCTAAAACTATTTCATCAATTGTTTGACTAAAGCTTGATCTTCCAGTTTCAGTTCCGGCAATGTTACTCGAACCTCGAAAAGTTCCGTTCGGGTGTAAAGGTGTGTTAATATACTCAATAATTTTAGCAAGCTTACGGCAGATAATAATCCTCTGTAGTATTGTGTCTCCAACTTTTCCGGCTCGGTTATGCCCTGCGTGATTGATAAGCAAATCATCTAAGGTTTCCTTATCTGTTTTATATGACTTCACACCATTGTCTAAAGTTTTTTGACGCTTTGGAAATTTTAAATCTTCATAAATAAATCTTCCTACCTGAGGAGGCGAAGCTGGATTAAAATCTTCAATACCAATAAGGCTACGAAGTATATTTTTATTGGAGTTATATAAATTAGTATACTTTTCAAGTAATTTTATTTTTTGCTGTTGATCTACTAAAATACCAGTTATATCAATATTTTTGTATATTAGAATACTTGGTGCTACTTCATTTTCATACAACTCTTGATTATTGTTTTCAATTAATTCTTCATCTTGTTTTTCAGCTATAATTGACGCAGTTAAACTATCTTTAGCACAATAGATATATAAGCGGTCTCTACTGTGTAATTTGGGATTATATTCTTTTCCTTCATCTTTATAATACGGTATTGGTGTGTATATAGACGTATAAAAGTCGAGGCCTTTGGGAAATTCAGGGTATAATAATGCTCCTTTAAGCATCGTATCAGAACGTACGTTGTTAACTTTAAAACCAAAACGTTCCAGAACAGTCCAATCGAATTTAATATTTTGATTATTCTTTTCAATTCTTTCATCCGCTAAAACCTTTCCTACCAATCGCCACAAAAAAACAAGTTCAAGATTAGAGATATTAAAATCCATGAGAGGAACAGTACATGCTTCATAGGAATCAAAACAAAAAGAAATGCATACAAGCATTCCACCGTATGTTTCAATATCGAATGTAACTCTTTTAGGTGCCTTTTCATAACTTCGTTTTAAGAATAACTCAAACTCTTGGGCGCTCTTAGCTACCCAGCATAATCCATATTCTTGTATAGGTTGTGTTGAAATGGAATGTTCTTTTATACGTTGAAAATCTAAAGGAACATACGAACGTGCGCGCCAGTCTGCTTCCATTAAAAATGGACTTAATGTTGGAATCACTTTGATGGAGCGCCCAATTTTATCAGTAAAATCACTACGCAAAGGTAGAATACTACCACGATAGCAATAAACCCAATATTTACGCCCTTTTGGCTTATGTAAACCGTTAATATGTGGAAAAACAGCAGCAAGGCTAATATCATCTAATGGAACAATAACATTTGGACTGACATATTTGATTTCTTCAAATAAAAGTTTAGTATACTCCTCAACGTTTACTTTAGCTAAAGCCTCTCGTTGCTTTTTTGGATTGGTACCGCTATAACTAAGCTTTTCCTTAATAAATGTACTTCTATAACATTGTTTTAAATTGATTTTAAGAGTATACAAAAATCTATTAAGGGTGCTTTCACTATGGCCAGTTAAAGCTAAACCAGATAAAATGTCTGAAGTATACGGAAATCCAGACAAGAAAAAGATATTAGCGTCTGAGTACCCGTGCGACGAAACTTGAGGATTGATAGTTAGAATTTCAGTTGACATTTAGTGGCCAAACCAAATATGCTTGCATCGAATGCATTGATAGTGATATGGCATATAGTTGTAATACGGACTATGCTTATAATAAACAAAACACCATAGCCGTTTTAGTAGACCTTTCATAAAACCTTCTTAAAAAATTCTACAGTATTTTTATCTTCAATTCGAAGACTTCTTATAATATGTTTTATTACCCACAGCAATCCAGCACAACTATAAAAAATTATATGTAACAAGCCTACAACTTGAAAAAAGTCCATTAAATTCCATCTTTTCTTTTTTGCATTGTAAAGATTTGTGTTTTTGTTAACTCTGTATATAATTTAAATACTAACCCCAGTAAACCAATATTAAACAATGTTATTATAGCTGTTACAATTAGTAAACCTAGTTCTATTGTTATCATGAAGGCCCCCCAAAAGAAGCATTAATGCTTTCTAAACTCATGTATTTAAGGAGTAACACTATAGCTTTACGTAAAGTTGCTTCGTTTATATTTGCTGGTTTATGTGAGTCTAACCAGATTACGTCTATAAAACGAACAGGTAAATTATATTCTAATAGGATCTTAAAAAACTGTTCTTTAGTCATTAATGTACCTTTCCCTTTACAATTCTGAAACTAAAAATTGTAGTTGCTTAATTAATGCACAAAATTCTAGTTTAGAAAGACCAATACTTAAATTTTTAGTATTTTTTGATATCTGAATTGCAACTGTACGTTTTTCAGTATTAGCTGCGTATATTCTAAGCTTTGTTTTTTGATGTACTATTTCAATCATAACTTAGAATCCTGGTCCTGCTTTCCATGGATTTCCCTGCACTTCATCCCAACTATGCTTGCCATAATGCCCTATTTCATAAGTACATGAGTTTACTTCACAGGCAGTTCTAGCAGAACCTAACATAGTTACTTCTTGCTTCTTTATTAACCATTCTTTTACAATTGTATGTAAGCATATTTCACAAAACATAGCATGTTCAATAATCATATAGGAACGATTCATACTACTACGTTTCCAACCACAACGTTCACATTGCATAGACATCACCTTTCTTTCTAAAAGTTTTCCCGACTCTCTAATTGCTTTAAGAGTCGGGAAATGTTGGTTGATTAAGTCTAGAAAGGAACTTTACCTACAGGACAAAAATCTTCTACTTTGTTAACTGGGCGCCCTTCGAAGATTTCATTTTTAATTTTGACCATTAGTTTTTTACCTATAGTAGATTCCAAGTCTAGTGTGGTTTCTTTTGGCATACTTTCCATAAACTCTAGTACAGTCTTTCCTGAAATAGCTGCACAGTAATTTTGCAATGAAATGCCTAAAGCTTTGGAATTAAAGTTATGCTCAATATTACGTCCATCAGCGTCCTCTGTAAAAGTCAGTTTTACCCAATAGTTAGTACTCTGTCCATCTTTGGACATTTTAGCATAAACCTCTTGGACTTCAGCTTCTTTCCATCCTGGAGTTATAGCCTGATTTTTCATTAAATCTGCTTTTGTAACGTGAATTAACAAAGCCATTGTGTTGTTTCCTTTTTGTTTAAAGTTTGAAAAGTTGGTTAATTTCTTCAAAAGTATTTTTAATTTTATCTTCTATAACTTGTTTAAAATAAGCGTTTTTGGTTGTAAAGTCTTTAATTTCCTCCTTTAACTGCCATAGTTCTTCACGAATTCCTTCAAGATTCTGTGCAGCCAATAATTTATAACTCATTATTCCTTTAGACTCCTCATAGTCTAAAATATTTTGAACCAAATCTTGAAACTCTTGATCTGTTAGTTGTTTATCTATTCTTAGTATTATTTGGTATTTAGGCATCTTTAATTTCCATTAAACCTAAAATTTTTATATCTTCGTCCGCTACGCAAGGATATTCTTCAACTATACCATTGATATAGTCTTCTATATCTGCAAGTGTAACATTTACTTCTAAAGTTATTTGGTACTTAGGCATTAAAACTTCTTTCCATGCTTATGCCCTCGAGTTGTATTATATTTCATTTTAGCAACTAACGCTTCACCTACTCTGAGTTGCCGCCTACCACAAAAGTCTAAACATCTAATAATCAAATCGGCACACTCTACTTCGATACTAAGAAACTCAGGACAATGCTCGTCCATTTTAATAGGATTCTCACGTAATGTTTCTAGTCTCTCTGCTAGCTCAGACATTTCAAGTGCTATTTTTTCAGCA
>JAHFBD010000166.1 GCA_023250175.1 Candidatus Melainabacteria bacterium | reverse complement strand
ATTGCATATGCAATTAGTGTTTGTTATTTAAAGTTAAACGACAAAGCAAACTATGAACAATATCTTCAACAAGCAGCTTCAGTAGTTTCTCCTTATAATGTTTCTCCATTTAAAACCTATGGGCAATTTTTAGAGTTAGAAAAACATGATTATAAAAATGCAAGCAGGTATTATAAAATAGCAAGCTTACTTGAAAATAATGTTGAACCTTATATTTTACTTAGCTCACTTTATTTAAAACAAAGCCTGATTGACAAAGCCTCTGAAGTTATACAAAATGGACTTCATAGTTTCCCAAGCAATCCTACTCTTTTATACTTTCATGGAACAATAAATCTTAGTAAAGGAAAAATAAGTGCCGGAATCAATGATCTCGTTAATATAGCTAACAAAGCAAATACTCCAAATGATATTAAAATAGAGGCTTGCCATATACTTGTAGATTTATTTCTTAAACAAGGTGACCCTAATAAGGCAAAAAAATATAATGATTTAATCTTAACTATTAATCCCGGTGATAAAGAAGCAGTCAAACATAGAATTTGACTTCTAGATTAAAAAGAATTTATTTTACAAGATTTTGTATTTCATGTTAAAAATAACATACTAATATATAAACTGATTTAAGAAGGTTAAATAATGATTTTAAATAAAGTTAACCAAATAGGCTTTACAAAGCCTTTAATAAGCTCACTTATCTTAGGATCAGCATGCACAATTGGTTCACAAAGTATTATTGCTGATGAAAAAGATACAAATACAGAGCCTCTAAAAACACTAACCGATAAAACATCTAAAATACCATCTCAAAAAAACATAACTAAAGACCAATTACAAACTTCAAAAGACGAAATCCTCGAAGAATTATTTAAAAAAGTAGAAACATTAAAGCCAGATACAAAAGAAAGAAAAGAAGTTTTAACATTTTTAAAACAAACAGCTATTTCTCAAGCAAAATCAGACAATAAAAACGAAATAACAAAAAGATTAATTAATATAATGGATAGAAATCGTGAGCCTGGCAATTGGTCTGAAATTAGCTCAACCTTAATTGACATTATAAATGGACAAGCTAGTGGTAATTATGGAATTAAAATTTACCCGTTTAATGAAACTCTTAAAGAATTAAAACCTCATTTTGAACAACTCTTTAAAAACAGCATACTACGTTTATCAACAGATGACCCAGAAAAACAAATGATTGAAACTGATAATCTTAATATTTTACAACAACAATTTTCTTCGACTGCATTTCATTACACAATCTTAGATACAAGGAAAAGCTGTGGTGAATTTTTTAATAATCTCAAAAGGCTAGAGAAGTTCACAGATGAAACTAAATCTACTGAGGCATTAATTAAAGGATGTTTTGTACTTTTAGAATTTTCCAGGAATGAAAGAGAGAATCATAAAGCCTTTATTGAATGGCTAAATACACAAACCAAAAAATCAATTAACAACAAATCAAGCAAAGAAAAACAAAAGGTTTTAGAGAGTGCTATGAGAGAAGAACTATATAATGTTGCTAAAACCTTTAACCATCTTGAATTATCTAAATCATTAGTCATTCCTTATACAAAATTAATCAGAGAAAATAATTCCAATATTGCGTTTCTTAAAAATGCTTTGCGGAGTTATAATCAGTTCAAGGCATATGAAAATAAAGAAATTAATGACAATGCAATAGGACTATTTGACTCTGTTGTAGATGGCTTACCAAAGCTCTCTACAAATGAGCAAAAAGAACTGAAAGCTCAGATTCTATTACTTCCTCAAAACGGTAATTTTGAATCCGACAATGAAGCAGAACAAGCCCGGTTTGTAGAGCGTTTATCAAAGATATTTTGTACAAATAAAGATGTTGATCCTGATGGATTTATGCAATTAACTGATTCGTTTTTACATACACCACAAGACTTTTACCGTACTCCATTGGCAACACGATGGCACCCCTATACACTTTATAAATTAATTAATGACAACAAAGAATATTTTGAAAAAAATATAAATCATATTACTGAGGCTGCTAAAAACTCTAAGAATGAAAAGATTAAAACACAAGATATGTTATTGGAAACCTATAGAACATTCCAGCATATTCCACGCATGAAAGAACTTTGTGGAACCTATATTTTCCTTGATCCTAAACGTGTCAATCCTGACCACATAGATGAGTTTAAAAAAGAAGTTACTAACTGGTATCAAGATAAATTAGAAAGACCAATGTTTAAAAGCATATTGCATTTATTAGAAAATGAAACTACAAAAACTGCTGCTACAAGCAAAGGAGTAAGATACACAGAAAAGGAAAGTTGGGCAAAATTAAATAAGCACTTAGAAAAAATAGTACTGTCTAACCCCATACTTAAAGAAGAATTTAGAGATTTATTAATCAATCGCCTAGAAAACGAGAAAAACCCCTCTAATAGAGAAATGATTTATAAAACGATTCATGATGTAGTGTATAACTCATCATGGTTGGAAGATGAAAAACAAAAACTGCCAAGTTTACTGAAAAAAGGAATAAGAGAAGAATCAGCTTATGGAGCTAGTTTAATTGGAGAAGTAATATCCAAAGGATGGCATTATCACTCATTCATTAAAACTTTAGATGATTATCAAACCATAGAAAGTTTAAAACAAAATGAACTTTCACCATTAGATCAAATCAAATTTGATCTGGTTGGTATTGCAAATGGAAAAAGCGAATTAATGAAAGCTTATCTTCCAGATTGTTCATTTAAGGTAGGAAAAGATGGAAGAATTAATCAGGATGATTTAAATGCTCTAATAAAGCTTAGAGAAAATGCTTTTCTTGCCATTTCTTCTACCAGCTTAAATTCAGGTTCTCTTAAAAGAGACTATGATACTGTGATTAACTTTCTTGAAAAAAGATTTGAGAGGATAGGTAATAGTGAAACACTTCCAAAAACCTGGGGAAAACAAACCGCTAGTCTAATAAATCTTTATTTAAAAGCTTCAGCTCATGAAAATGAGATTTTTCTTAATTCTAAACTTTCTTTTCTAAGAGGAAAATTTTTTGATGGTATTGAAAAAATATATGAGATAGAAGGGGAGAAAAAAGCATATACAAGCATTGCTTTTTTTAATATGGTTCTAGAAAGTGAATTCATACGATTAAATCCAAGTGAAAACAGAAAAATCATTGATGAGTTATACAAACACAAACAAAGCAATGAACAAGTCAGAGAAAGGATTTTCAGAGAAGCACCAAGACTATTAGGCAAATATACTGAAATGAGAAGGGAATTCGCACTAAATGTATTAAAACTATTATGTGAATATAATCACGAAAAGTTTAACGAATATGTAACCTATTTACAACAACTAGGATTCAACAACAATGAATTAAGAAATGTTTTAGAAGTGTTTCTTGCTAGAGATTAATACCCACATGCTAATATAATCAACTATGGTAGTAACTCAAGAAAAACCAAGAATAGCCAATGAAAGAGAAAATGCTATTAGACAGACAAATACAATAAGTTTGTCACCTTTTAACTACTGTTTTTTAATTTACTACTATTTGGTTAAAGAAGTTAAAAAAAATGCACATTATGCAAAAGGGATACTACTTGATGTAGGATGTGGCTCATCACCATTTCAAAACTATTTCTTACCTTATATTGAAAAATATTTAAAACATGAACATCCACAAGCAGTAAAACCAAACCTTCAATACGACTATCTCTCCGAACTTCCTAAAATAAGTGCCCCAGATAATTCAATAGATACAATAATTTCATTCTCAGTTTTAGAACATGTCAGCGAACCCTTTGAAGCAATAAAAGAGTTTAACCGGATTTTAAAAGATAATGGAATATTCATGATCTCAGTTCCACAGTACTGGCACCTCCATGAAGAACCTCATGATTATTTAAGATTTACAAAACATGTGCTCAAAGAAAAGATTACTAAATTAGGTTTTGAAATCTTATACATGAAAGAAGAAGGAAAATCTTTTGCTACTGTAGGCCAAGCTTTCTGCAATGCATTAGTTTTAATGTTTGAATTGGATCATGTAAAAAACATTTTTAGCTTTTTATCTGGTAAAAAGGTTGCTAATCTTGGAAAAAGCATTGCTTATGCTATTTACAAATCTCCCTTAATTTTCTTAGCAATTATCCTAATGCCAATTATCAATTTACTCTTTTTAACCTTAGATCAAATATTAGGCAGCCCAAGAGACACTATTGGTTATTTTGTTATTGCAAAGAAAAAAAGTATTAACGATTAATTTGTTGTATATTGTTAGGTATGAAAGCAGTCATTCTAAGCGGTGGTTCTGGACAAAGACTTGCACCACTTACAAATACAACCACCAAACAACTTTTACCTGTTGCAAATAAACCAACCCTATTTCACATTTTAGAGTTAATTAAAGAAGAAACCCCAATAAAATCAATTTGTGTAGTTGTCAGTGAAGAGTATGGTCATAAGGTAAAAGAAACCCTTGTAAACTCAGAATTTGCAAAATATTTTTCTTTTGATTTTGTTTTTCAGGATAAGCCTCTAGGATTAGCACATGCAGTCCAAATCACAAACATGCATATTGGCGATGATTCATTTCTTATGTTTCTTGGAGATATTTTAATTAATAAGGGTGAATTAAAAACTGCATATGAACAATTTGTAAAAAACAATCCTGAAAGCTTAGTCTTATTAAAAGAAGTAGAAGACCCAAGACCATATGGAATTGCTGAAGTCAATAATGGAAAAGTTACAAAGCTTGTAGAAAAACCTCAGAATCCTAAATCTAATTTATGCTTATCAGGAATTTATCTTTTCAAGCCATCAATTTTCTACGCTATTGCAAACATCAAACCTAGTTATAGAGGTGAATTAGAAATAACTGATGCTGTAGATTTTTTAATACAGCAAAACAACCTGGTTGAATACTATGTCATAAAGAGCTGGTGGTTTGATGTAGGTACACCAGAAAATATGCTCAAAGGTAATGAAGTCCTGTTAAATAATATTTCTAATACCATTAATTCTAAGACTAATAGCTCTGTAAAAATACAAGGGAAAGTTTTTATAGATCAAAATGTTGTAATCGAAGATTCAGAAATAACAGGTCCTGTAATAATTGCAAAAAATGCACATATTAAGGGTTGTAAGATAGGACCATATGTAAGCCTTGGGGAAAACGTTACTATCGCTAATTCAAAAATAGAAAATTCAATAGTTAGAGAAAATAC
>JAHFBD010000165.1 GCA_023250175.1 Candidatus Melainabacteria bacterium | reverse complement strand
GATAGGTGTAAAAAAAGTATTCCTGATCTTTTTATGTGAAAGAGTAAAAAAAAAATATGTTTAAAAAATGGATTAATTCAAAAATTGAACTGTATATCATGACAGTATTAAGTAGAATGTATATTCCACTATTTCCAAATACACAACAAGAATTGGAATATCATACTAAAGTTAATGCTTTAAGAGACTTTGGAAGCTGGGTTTAAAAAAGCAATAGTAGCACTTAGAAAGTTTATTTATGTCGCTAATTAAAAACGAAACTTTTAGATTACAAGGTAAAGCGGTAGCCCAAACTAAAACTATTCTTAAGCTTAACAAGAAATATTTAATACTTGAAAGTGCATTTACTATCTTTAATGAGAAGGAATTACGTGAATTCATAGACTGGTTAATAATTCAAATGGTAGAGATGGAGTAAAAATGGTTTTAAATTGTGAAAACTTAGTATCGATTACAAGTCATCCTTTAGGTGGAGAACAACTAATATATTTATTTGCCAATGGTTACGGAGCGTCCTGTATAAATACTTCACTAGCACATGCATTTCCCTATGCATGGGAAATTGCAGTTTTAAAAGATGATAGTATTTGCTATACCTCAGGTCTAACTGAAGATGTTTACGTAGCAAATACGGAAGAAAAAGCCATAGAATTTTTGGAACGTATCAAAGCTTTATGAACGAAGATATCATTAAAAAGTCTAAAGATTTGTTAGAATCTACCAAATCTACATCTCTTTCTGAAAGAATAAATAGTCTAAAGACTAAAATTGCAGTAATGTCACATAATAAAAATACGTGTTTGCTATGTGACACGTCTGGTTCTATGAATTCATTTGTAGTCAACTCAGAAGACAATATTAGTAAAAGAGCTATAGATGTTCTAGACAATGTTTTAAAAAACTTTGTTGGTGCTAATATATACTCATTTAATACAACTTGTAAAAAAGTTGATAGTTTACCTGCACCAGGTGGGGGGACCGATCTTGCAGGTGCTTTTTGTACTATTAAAAGTGACAGCATTAAAGAATTAATTTTATTGACCGATGGGCAGCCAGATGACGAGCACGCCGCACTAAAAGCTGCACAAAAATTAAAAATTAATATTATTTATA
This sequence comes from Candidatus Melainabacteria bacterium, assembly GCA_023250175.1. Taxonomy (GTDB): domain Bacteria; phylum Cyanobacteriota; class Vampirovibrionia; order 2-02-FULL-35-15; family 2-02-FULL-35-15; genus JAHFBD01. The sequence continues at coordinate 4,182 of JAHFBD010000165.1, read as the reverse complement.
TTGGTCCTGCACCAACGCCACAGTTTTTGATCAAGTTAGCTAAAATTACTGGAGGCAAATTTGATAGCGTAGAGTTACTTTTACAAGGAAAAAATGCTGATAGTGTCCTTGAAAATAAGATCAGGGGTTTTTTAAATGCATAAATGTCTAATGTTACAGCACAGAATTATTTAGAACTTTATATAAACTGGTGTCAAAAATGTTCTATACCAATAGCAAGACAAACATTTATTATAGAATGGTTTTTAAGTTGTGAAACTAATCAAGACTTTGAAATTCACTTAGGTGCATTATATCAGGCTACTGAAGAAGGATGTATTAAAAACTTGGATAAAATTCCGGACTATAGCAAGTTTATGACATCTAAACTTTCACACAATGACTTACTTGTTGCATTGAACGCGCGGCTAAACGTTCGTTTAGTATTATTTGAACGTATTCCTAGTGCAACTAATATGCTATTAGCATACAATTTAATTGAAGAAATAACATTAAAAACATTTGCACTAGGGATGCGAGATTTTGATGACAAACATATTGAGCGTTTTGATAAGCTTAAGAATTTAGCGCTAGGAACTAAGTTTATAGCAGAAAGACAACTTGCTTTTAATCGAAGTGTTGAAGTCTTTAGAAAGTTGATAACATGAAAGAACTAAGAATAAGACTTTCCGTCTTTAAAGACGAAGAAGCTAGAGTTAAAATTTGCAAAGCAATTCAAATTTTCGGAAGGCTAGCTGAAGATGATGATTGTTTTGAATACATGCAACCTATGTATTTTAAATGCACAGAATGTAATGACATACATGCAATTTACATTTTAATTAATTAGCTTATGGAATACAAAATAGAAGAAACTTCAACTTCAATTAAATATATTTTTGAAGTATCTAAAGAAGCAATAGCTAATGCTAATTTGTCAAAAGCTACATTAAACTATATTATGGAATTAGAAAAGACACCAAATATGGCAAACCAATTAGAAATTTTAGTTGAATATTTTCACATTTTAGAAGGTACAGAAAGAGTTACATCTTTAGCTAAATATATGAGAGTTATACAACATTTACATAGCTTTAAAGTTGACAATCCAAGTTATGCAGGAATGGATTTTAGCTTGCTAAATATTTTGGCGCTACTAATGCACTAAATTACTGGAATAAGCCATGAAAGAAAGGATTCAAAATGAAATTTGAAGATTTTGTACTAGCACAGCTATTTGGTGCTATTGCTATTGGACTTATTCTTGGTGCTGCATACTTGATAGTATATCTTTTACGAAGATAAAACTAATGAGATCTTATCGTAGCATAGTCTTATGTATTGTTATTATCTATTTAGCTATAATAACTATGGCATACATTACTTGGAATAAATAAATATTCAATAATAAAAAGTTCAGTATTAAAAAATTTTTATGTCTAAGTTTATCCTTGCTCTGGATGCTTCACAATTAGCTTTATACCAAACTTGTCCTTTGCAGTGGTATTACAAATATAAAGAAAACCTTAGTTTAACAACGGCACATACAAAGGACGCTGCCGACAAGGGAACGTTAATGCATTTTCTATTAGATAATTATTATACGCTGAGAGCACAAGACCCTGTTGGCAATAAGCTACAACAAGCGGATGTAGCTATTCAAAAATTTACAACGGAAGCTACAATACTAACGTTATTTTCGGATACACAAGAAACACGGGAACTTGAAGCATTTTTATGCAAGCGTTTCTTTTTATATGTACAACGTTATATGTCAGACGATTTCAACGTTGAAATTAAAAATAACGTTTTACCTGTTGAGCTGGGTTTTAGTAAACTCTTATACGAAGATACTTATGTTAAATTTATAGTGGAAGGGCGCATAGATCTGATTAGTTCTATTCATACTCAAGGTCTGTATTGTTGGATAGATCATAAAACCCAAAGCAAAAATTACACATTATATAATTATATTCCGCAATTTAAAACATATGCATGGGCAACAGGATATAGCTATGGCATAATAAACTATATAGGCTTGCAAGAAGACAAAGATAGTTCTTTACTTAAAAGAGGTTTTCTCTTTAAAAGAAATTTGATTCATTTCTCTACAGATATGATACAAGCATGGGAAAGGACCATGCTAAATATATTTTTTGCAATTTATAGAAAGCTAACTATTACTGACGCACCAGAAGAAGTTTTTAGCGTTGTACGCAATGATTCTGCATGTGCTGGTGCATTTAACTATAATCCTTGCCAGTATACTTATATTTGTGAGGAGTTTAATACTGAAATGAAACAAAGGATTAAAGAATTTAAGTATACTGTTCATGAACCTTGGACGCCGTGGAGGCCAGAGAAGTAAAATGTCAACCGTTGAAAAGTTTACGCACACGCTTCACGAGTACGAGCGTTCTCAGTCCAGTAAAGAAATCTATCGGTGCATTCATCCTGATTGTCATCATTACAAACGGCGTGAGTTCTTGTTAGGTAAACGCGCACAGTGTTTTAAATGTAAATCCCCCTTCATTTTGACAAGGCTACAACTTAAAAATTTTCATCCTGTTTGTGAATATTGCACTAAATCTCCTAAAGCAAAAGAAAACCTTGTAGCTAAAGAATTAGCAGAAAGATTAGTCATGTCTGAAGAGTTAATAAAAACGTTAGGATTGGTAGAATGAAAAAATCTAAACAATGTCCGATGTGCAAGCAAAAACATGTATCCAACAAGCATATATTAAAATGTATGAATAAGAAAGAATCACATAAAGTAACTAAGTCTATAAGACATTCTAAAAATGCAGGACACTATGGAGAAAGAACTAATAATTTAAACAAAAAAAGTAGTTTATATGGAAACTAAACTTTTTGCACTCTTTATTGGACGCTCAGGAAGCGGTAAATCCGCCGCAGCAGCATCATTACCAAAGCCTCTAGAAGAATTAGATTTTGATCTTCGCGCTAACGGAATTCGTAATTGTATTGAGCAGGGTTGGTTAAACGGAGCTGATATTCATTTTACAGAGTTTGACCCTTTCAAAGGTTACATGCAAATAGAAAACTACTTAAATATAAAATATTCTTTGATTGCTGTAAAACAATTTGGTTTAAAATCTATAGATATTGGAAGCTTACATAGCTTACTTAGACTATTAGACTTAACTTCTTTGAACGCTCCATCTAGCACAGGAGACAAGCATTTAAATATTGCTGGCTTAGCTATGACAGGTCCTGGGGATTATAAATTTGAAGCTTCTGCATTACGCAAAATCATTGATTACTTGCGAATATTTCCTTGTAATGTTGTACTTACTACCCATATTGTGGATAAATATGGTAAAGCCCCTGGTGCAGATAAGTATGCTTCTTCAACTGTTATAGGAGAAAAATTAGTTATTACTGCAAATTTAGGTGAAGAAGTATTAGGCATGTTCAATGATACTTATAGATTTAGTAAAGAAATTATTAATAATGAAGCACATTATTTTGTAGAATTCAATACAGAGATCGCTAAGAATAGTTTTGGTATCCCACCAGGCAGGTTTGATATTACTTGTATAGAATTTTGGCCATTCTTTCAAAAATTAGTTGAAAGTATTAAAGATGGAAGTTTTAAAAGGCCAACAGCAAAACAACAACAACAAAATGGAGGAGTCTTAGCTTTTTAAAAATGATACACCTTAGAGGCTCACAAGAAGATATTGACCAACAAATTGAAAAATTAAAAGAATTAGACTTAGATTCTTTGATCGTTTCAGAGATGGAATGCCCTCTACCAGATAAAACACATGAAACACATTATTTTAGAATACTTGATAAAAATGTTCTTTGTAACTGTACAAAGTGGCTGATTGTAGGAGTAAAATTACCTATTGTATTTCTTCGCAATGCTATAAATATTGTGACTCAGGTTGACTTAACGAAGCAAAAAGAAAAGATTTAATTATGCTACATCCCTTTGAATTCTTTTGTATTATATTTCCATTAGTAATGATTTGCATTTTTCTTTATGAAATTTGGAAAAAACTAAAATGAACATGCCAGAAGAAGAATTTCAAGAAAGTCACAGAGAGCATTCTAAAATAGAATTTAGATGCAACAAATGTATTAGTATAATAGACCCTGCAACGGGTTACTTCGGTAAAGAATTTAAATGGTCTACCGTAGGTGAGATGTTTTTATGTGCTATATGTATTGAAG
>JAHFBD010000012.1:6636-20073 GCA_023250175.1 Candidatus Melainabacteria bacterium | reverse complement strand
AATTTCTAAGAAGTTTCCATTACCATCACGTCTTGCAAGAGGAGTAACTATTTTTTGCTTACCAGATAAGTACTCACCTGTAATTGATTCTTCAGATATAACTATATCTTGCAATTTTCCACAGGCAACGACATCACCACCATAAACTCCAGCCTTAGGTCCTATATCTATAATCCAATCAGCTTCTCTAATAGTATCCTCATCATGCTCTACAACAAGCAAAGTATTTCCAAGATCTCTTAGCTTTTTTAAAGTGTTTAGTAACCGTGCATTATCTCTTTGATGTAGACCAATAGTAGGTTCATCTAAGACATAAAGGACTCCAGACAAACCAGAACCTATTTGTGTAGCAAGTCTGATTCTTTGTGCTTCACCACCAGAAAGAGTATTCGCTGCTCTATCAAGAGATAAATAATCAAGACCAACATCAATTAAAAATCTTAGAATTGCTTTAATTTCAATCAATAACTGGTGAACAATTGTTTTTTCTTTTTCTGTCAAATAAGAAGATGAGGATAATGACTGAAAGAACTCCATTGCTTGTTTAGTTGAATATGAACAAAGTTTTGAAATTGAAATATCATTCACAGTAACAGACAATATTTCTGGTTTTAATCTTTGACCATTACAAGCCTTACAAGGAGTCTTAGTCATATAACTTTCTAAATCCCCTTTAGACTTTTCTGATTCTGTTTCTTCATATCTTCGTTTAAGCTGGTTTAAAGCCCCTTCAAAAGAACCTTTATAAGACCAGACCTCGTCTCCATCCCAGGAATCTACTTTAAATTTTATTTCTTCATCATCACTACCATAAAGAATAATTTGTTGGATTTTCTTAGGTAACCCTTTCCATGGTATTTCCAGACTAATTTTATAATGCTTTGCCAGAGACTCTAAAAGCTGTTTATAATAAGGATTATTTGTCTTTGCCCATGGCAATATAGCTCCTTCATTTAACGATTTCCCAGGATCTGGAATAACAAGATTCGGATCAAATTCTGCAAGATGTCCTAGTCCATGACATGATGAACATGCTCCATACGGACTATTAAAACTAAATGCTCTTGGAGATAGTTCAGATATAGAACCATGTCCATAAGGACATGCTAATTTTTCACTAAAGACCAAATCTGTTTTCTCATCGATATTTTCAAGAATTGCTATACCATCCCCTCGCTTTAAAGCCAGCGAAATACTATCTGCAATTCTTGATTTGGATTTTTGATTAATTACTACTCTATCAATAATAAGTTCTATATTATGCTTGAGGTTTTTTTCTAATTTGATTTCATCCTCAAGCAAATATGTTTTTTTATCAATCCTAACCCTTGCAAAACCTTCATTCAGCAACGCTCTTAGAAATGCACCATATTCACCTTTTTTACCTTGTACCAAAGGAGCTAATATATGAGCTTTTGTCCCCTCTTTTAAAGATAAAACCTGATCAACTATTTGATCAATTGACTGTGTTTTTATTTTTTCACCACAGACATGACAGTGAGGAATACCAATCCGTGCATACAACAATCTTAAATAATCATAGACTTCAGTAACAGTAGCTACAGTAGAACGTGGATTATGACTAGTAGATTTTTGATCGATTGAAATCGCTGGGCTTAATCCCTCAATAGACTCAACATCGGGCTTATCTAATTGTCCTAAAAACTGTCTTGCATAAGACGATAAACTTTCTATGTATCGCCTTTGCCCTTCAGCAAAAACAGTATCAAAAGCAAAAGAGCTTTTACCAGAACCACTAACACCAGTAACAACAACTAGCTTGTTTTTTGGTATATCTACATCAATATTTTTTAAGTTATGCTGCCTTGCACCTCTAACCTTTATAAAAGATGCACTGGTATCAAAGAGCTTATCTTTAGTTTTTTCAATTAATTTTTCTGTTGACATATATCTAAATATATATTGCAATATACTCTTACAATCTTATAATAAAATGATATATTTGCAAACCAATGAACAAGAAAACAACCATAATAATAACTGCATTACTTTTACTTACTTTTGCTTTTTATTTAAATACTAATTCGACAGAAACCATTCCAGAAGAAGATTCTCTTTCAAAAGATAAATTAAGCCAAGCAATAATTATTAGCAAACTTAGCATAGATAAAGGCATCACAGAACTTAATAACCTTTCTGATTTATCTGATTATACAGACTATAAAAGGAAATATATCTTAGCTCAATTATACGAAAAGAAAAATGATATAAATCACTCAATCTCAATTTTAGAAAGCCTGCTAAATAAAAATTATCCTCTCAAAGAAAGAGTCTTCTTCCACTATGCAAGGTTAAATACCACTCAAGGTAACGATACCACCGCTATAAAAACATTTAGAGAACTGATTAAAAACTTCCAAAAATCAAAATCTGTTCCCCAAGCCATGTACTATTTAGCCCAGGCAGAACTTAGAGCCCGATTTACAGAACAAGCAATAGAAACATTAAAATCCCTAAGAAATCATTATCCACAAACCCAATATGGTATTGCCACAAACTATTATTTAGGGGAATTTGCTTACAATAAAAAGGATTATAATGAAGCATTAAATTTTTGGAGAGTATATTTAAAACAAAGTCCTGATGGACGTTTCGCAAATGAAATATCAAATTTTATAACCTATAATAAAGAAGTTAAGTTAAAGCCCTCTGATTATTCATTACTTGGAGATGTATTTTTTCACAAAAAAGACTATCAAAATGCAGCTCAGTTTTACAGAATCGAAGGAAACAAAAAAAAATATTATCAGTTAGGATACTCACTATTTAGAACAAACAATCAAAGTGAGGCTATTAACTATTTTAAAGAATATGCATATTCTTTTCCAAGAATAAAAAATGTCCGATGGGCACTGTATTATGCAGCATTATGTACTCCTTACTATCAACGCAAAAATTTCTGGGCTAAAGTGACAAAAGACTTACCAAGCCTTGCTTATTATTCAAGCTACAAAGAATCACTTCTTGAAACAAGTTCACTTATAAAAGAACATAAATTAAAAAATCTAATCAAGGACTATCCAGATAGTGATTTTTTACTTGACGCTGTCTGGGAAATTTTGTGGAAAAAAATCAAAGAAAAAAATTATACTACTGCTATAGAACTTGGTGATAAATATTTTTTTAATACTAAGAACCCTTTAAACTTAAAATCTGAAACAAGAGCAAAAATAGGTTTCTGGCTAGGTAAAATTGCAGAAATTAGGAATCAAAGAGATACTGCCGTGCAATACTATACAGAAACAAAAGGCATTCTACCTGACAATTACTATTCTTTAAGAGCCCAGAACAGACTTATAGAATTGGCTGGAAATAAAGAACCTAAATGGAGTCTACAAAATAATAGTAAAACACTCTCCAATATTAACTGGTCAATTCCAGAAATTATAAAACAAGAAACCCTTAAAAATCATTATGGTGTTGTTATTTCAGAATTAATAAATCTTCAGCAATATGACGAAGCTATAGATTTAATTGGGAAGAACAAATCTCCTTCAAAACAAGTAACAGCCTGGCTAGAAGCCCTAAACAGTGAATATGAACCTTCTATAAATACTGCTACTTCACTCGTAAGTCACTATAATTTAAACATTAACCACCCTGCCTGGAAGCTTGCTTATCCTTTATACTACTGGCAATATATTATTGACAGGTGTAAAAATTATCCTAATTTAGACCCTTTCTTTGTCTGTGGTTTAATAAGACAAGAATCCAGATTTGATACAAAAGCTACTTCAATCTCAAATGCTCATGGATTAATGCAGTTTATCCCCCCAACAGCAAAATCAGTAGCAAAACAAATAAATGTTCCTCTACACTCACAAGAAGACCTGCACAATCCAGAAATAAACATTGCATTAGGTACCCATTATATAAATGGACTTATTAGTGAATTTAATAACCCACTATTTGCAATAGCTAGTTATAATGCTGGCCCAAATGCAGTAAAACGATGGATTAATCAAAAGAACATAAATGATCTGGACTTATTTATAGAAGAAGTACCTTATGAAGAAACAAGAGGCTACATAAAAAAGGTTTTTGCAAACTATTGGACTTATATAAATCTTTATAAAAGAGTGACGTCAAACCCCACAGCCCAATAAAGCTTCAAACATTTATAATAATCCAGTAAAAGTCATTATTTTAAGAGATCAAAGAAAATAAATATTTTATTAATATAAATTATAAACTGTAATTATTATTTATTTCTTAAGTTTTATAAAACTATTGGATCTATAGAGTAACTTCTTATATACACTACTCTAGTATTCAATGGAGAAAAAAATAATGACAACAATTATGGAATCAACAACATTAAATAATTCAAACAAAACTTTAACTACAGATCTCAATATAGAACAATTAATTGAATCAGCACTTAGCACTGGTGGAAACTTTTTTAGAGATGAATTAATTAAAGCTGGCAAAGACAATGTTCTTGCAAGAATACTGATTAAAAAATCCTGCAAATCACTTCTTGCAAGTATAGAAGCAAGCTTAGTACAACTAAACAATTCAACAAGCAATGAATTAGCAAAATCACTTAAGAACAAATTTTTAAATCTCATAAGCATTTTAGATAAATTACAACTAGAATGGCAAAAATACGATCTTGGATTAACCAGCTAAGTTAAAATAACCGAACCAATTAAATGAATGAAATCTTTATCTTAAGACATGGAAAAGCTGAAGATATACATGAAACACAAAGTAAAAATGACTTTGATAGAAGACTTACTGAAGAAGGGCAAAAAAAGACTAATAAACTAGGCTTGTTCTTTAATAGCTTAGAAGAAAATGTTGATTTAGTTTTAAGCAGTCCATATCTTCGAGCTAAAGAAACTGCTGAGATTTTTGTAAGAAATTTAGATCCAAAGCCTGATTTAAAAATTGTAGATTTTTTATCCTGCGGCAATGCAAGCAAAGAGATTGCCAAAGGCTTATCAGAACATATTATTAAAAATAAAGTTGTTCTTATAGGACATGCTCCTGATTTAGAACTGTTCCTTAAAAATCTAATAGGATCTAGTGATATTAAATTAAAAAAGGGCTCTCTTGCAAAAGTAATTTTAAAGAACCATCTTACTTTATCAGGCGAACTCGAATGGTTAATTACACCTTCAATACTTAAAAACTATAAGCTAAAAAAAGAACCGCAACCTAAAACTTAACTTTAAAAATCCAGGTTCCAACAGTAACCTGATCTCCATCCTTCAGTTCTTGTTTTTGACCAATTCGTACACCATTTACAAAAGTACCATTTGATGATCCTAGATCTGCTATAAATGGTTTTCCATTTTCTAGTGTAACTGAACAATGTCTTCTACTAGCTCTAGTATCTGTAGTCTCCACATCACACCCAGGCGCTCTACCAAAAATTAGCGGTTTGCTTTCATTTAATACTATTGGGTTTTTAAAATAGGTTTTAACCCCTACTAATTTACGTACATTTTCAATATTAAATTGAAAGTCATATGCTCTAGCTGCATTTGGTCCAATCGGTCCTGAAATGACTGGCAAGTTAGAATCAACTGGAGAAGAATCCAAGGGACCAAGCACTCCAGAAAATAATTGCGAAGGGTTTCTATCTTGTGACTGAATATCTGAAAGGGCTTGCTCACTTTGCCCGGGATTAGAACGTTCTAACTCAGCCAATCTTTCTAACTCTTCTAATGCTTGTTGAAGATCGATACTATTCTTAGAGTCACCAGAACTAATTCTTGAAATAGAAGGACCAACTTGGCTTTGCATAATTTGTGACTCTAGAGGTCCAATACTTCTATGAGACAGATCAAAAACACTCATAGAACTGACCAAACTTCTTGACTGATCTTCATCTCCAATATTTGAAAAAGAGTTTTGTACTTTTTCAAATAAATCTTGTGGGATTATACCTGCTTTCTGTAACATTTCTAATCCTTTTAAATCTCTTTCCTGAAGTGTTACAGCTACAATCCACTTTAAAAACTCTTTATTAGCTCTTTCTCTGTCAGCTGGAAGTAGCTCATCAAAATCAATTATAGGCATTACCTCACCAGTCTCAGTAGGTATTTTTCTATCATCTGGATTATCTGCATTAACTCTAGAATCTTTTTGTCCCGCAATTCTAAACTCCAGCCACTCTCTAACCGTTTCTGGAGAAATGGCTACTAAAGTAGGCTCAGACCAATATCCCCAAAAACAGCCTTATAAGTATTTTCGTCTGGATCTGGATAAGTAATATTTCTTGTTAAGAAACCTAATTCCTGAACAGATGGGCTACAAGACCAAATCCGATTAGCTCCTCTGCAATCAATTCTAATAAAGCTATCATTGCCAGTTATTTGTTTTATTAAGTCTGGGATTACCTTACCAAAAACATCTAATTGAGTGTTCTGAGCTGATGTATGAACCCAAGCTCCAGAAACAGCATTCCCCGCCATACCTTTAATTACATCTGTACTATAGTCTGTCCCAACTCCAACTGTAACTATAGGACAATTTCTTAAATGTGTTAATTTATCAACAGCTTTAAAAATATCTGGTGTTCCAGATGGTCCTTTATTGTGCTGTCCATCAGTGATAAAAAGACAAAGAGAACGCCCTGGATTGTTTATGTCATAGTCAGGGATTTTACCAAATTCTTGATTTGCTTCAACGATACCTGCATGTATGTTTGTATAGCTACCATCTGCTTTAAGAGCTGAAACATAATCAACAGCTTTATCAAGATTTCCTTCACAACTAAGTCTTACCTTAGCATCAGAATCAAATGTAACCAAACTTACTTTTGTCCCTATTGGCACAAAAGGCTTTAAAGCTTTTAAACGTTCCTGAATATGCCCTAATTTATCTGGAGTATTCATACTTCCTGAAGTATCTAAAACTATTACTAGGTGATCTAATTTATGTGATTGCCCTTCTCCAGCTGGACTAATACCAGAAGCAGCATTAGCAGAAGAACCTAATGGAGCTCCTCCTTCTTGTAATTCAGCTGGTACACCTACTAATTCAAATTCATTCCTGCCTTGTAACATGCCTGGTTGGCTAGCAAGAATTATATTAATATCTTTATTCCTTAAATCAATTTTACCTAACTTAATATTTGCCTTAATTCGAGCTACAATACCTTCTGGTGGTTGAATAAACATAATTTTCTACCCCTAATATTACCCTTTAATAATTCAATCGTAACAAATCTATACTTTAGAAATATAGAGTAATCCTAAACAAATAATTAAACTTGTAAATAAAACAGATTAATTTTCCCTCATAAATTAAGGGGTTAAATTAAATTAATTTAATCAAGTTAAAATAATAACTATGAGCAATTTAATATTAAAACAAATGGAAGTTGGACCAATGGAAAATTTTATTTATTTCATTGGAGACAAAAGTACGAATGAAGTAGTAGTAGTAGATCCCGCTTGGGATGCAAACTTTTTAATTGAAGAAGCAAAAAGAGAAAATTTAAATATAAAAGCAGCACTGGTTACACATGGACACTTTGATCATACTAATGGTATTGAAGACCTTTTAAAACACCTTGATATACCTGTTTATATAAATAAACATGAGGTTGATTTTTTTAAGTTTAAATGGGGAAAAGAAAATGTAAAGAAAACAGACTCTGAAGACAAAATAAAAATTGGAAATATTGAGATTCAATTCATACATACTCCTGGACATACTCCTGGTTCTCACTGTTTTTTAGTTAATAATAATCTTGTATCTGGTGACACATTATTTATAAATGGCTGTGGCAGGTGTGATTTGCCTGGTGGAAGTGTTGAACAAATGTTTGATACCATTTACAATAAGCTAATGAAAATGGATAACAATACTATTATTTTCCCCGGACATAATTATGCAGACAAAAAATCAGATTTACTGCTTAATCAAAAAGAAACAAATCCATTTATGCAATATGATAATTTAATGAGTTTTATTGGAAAACGGCTACCTAATTTAATGTAAAATTTAAGGTAAAAAAACAACTATGATTACAACAAAAGAAATTGAATTGAAAATTAAAGAAAACCTTGAGGTAAAACATATTCAAATTGTTGATTTAAGAGGCGGAGATCATATAATGGCAATAATTGTTTCTCCTATATTTGAAAATAAAACACTTATAGAACAACATAAAATTATTTATGACATCCTTTCAAATGAAATGAAATCAAATATCATTCATGCTCTCACATTAAAAACCTACACCCCTCTTCAATGGGAAAAAGTTAAACCTACTTTTAAAGCTGATGTAGGACATAGTATTTAGTACCAACCTGCGCAATGAAGCTTACACCATTTAGGAAAAGTAATCTAACGTTTTACGTCATTGCAAGAAGCAACTTTGTTGCGACGAAGCAATCTCTAAAATGTTATGGAGACTGCTTCGTCATTTTACTCCTCGCAGTGACGTTACGCATGTTAACTTATTTTTCATGCTTGGTATTACTATTTCCCACGCCCAGCAGACAGTTTTGCTCTTTACGAGCTGTGCAAAATTAACACGAACTAACAAATACATATTTAATTTGGAAACAAGTTCTATTATCATAGGTATGATTAATAAAATAATTTACGGAGGAAAAAGATGAGCGATATTCTAACTAAAATAGATAATGAAGTTAAATCCAATAAAATAATAGTTTATATGAAAGGAAATGCTTCCATGCCACAATGTGGTTTTTCTGCTGCTGTCATAGATATCTTTAAACTCCTTGGTGTTAATTTTGAAACAAGAGATGTTCTTCAGGATAATGAATTAAGAGAAGGAATTAAAAAATACACAAATTGGTCTACAATTCCTCAGATTTTTATTGGTGGGAAATTTATTGGCGGTTGTGATATTACAAGAGAAATGTATCAAACAGGTGAATTACAAAAACTTGTAAATGAAGCACAAAAAGAAACTGTAAAATAGCTTATGGTTCTGCAACAATTAAGCCGCCTGTTATTTGATCTCTTAAACCAAAGCTAGGATGTTCACCATCTAAGTTATCCCCTGTAAAAATAATGGTTCGTGGACCGGGCTGAGCATCTTCAGCACATATAATATCTGCCGTAATTCCTGGTATTTGATCTGCCTGAGTTATAAGCTCTTCACTAGCAGAGCATAAACTACTCCGTCTACATTGCTTTTCTGGTGTATCATCACATTTTTGGCATTGGACATAAGGAGATATTGCAACATTTGCATCCATTACATTTGTCACAGTTACTCCTTGACCACTGATAGAAAGCGTTCCAAAATTTGTAGTAATATTATCTCCCCAAAATTTTACACCCACTAAGGTCTGACCAGGCATTACTCGAATAGGCAAGGGAGTTACACCAAGTCCACCAGAAATCGCTTCTTTTTCTGTAACTATAGGAGCAGTAACTTGTGTATTTAAATTAAATGCTGAACCCGGCTGATTCTCAAACTCAAGGCTTATATTAGTTGTCATATTAGCTTTTACAGATATTGGCTCAGGAAAAACCGCAGTAGAAAAGTTCAACATTGCATTTGAAGCAAATGAATTATATACAAAGTCTGTCGGTCTCACACGCCCATCCAAGGGCTCAGTATAAGCAGTATAGGTACCCTCAGGAACAGCTTTAATTTCAAATTTACCATCAATGTCTGTAAATGTGCCAGCAACTGGTTCACCTGAAATAAGGTCTTGTAACACAAGATGAACACCAATGTGCGGAGTTTTATTAATAAGGACTTTACCACTAACAATTCCCCGAGTCATCGACACTTCTGAGACATTCGGATATAGGCTTGCTAGTGCTATTTCATCATCATTTGTTAATTTGTATCTAATCATATTTCGAGGAGTCCTGCTAAAAGCAGACGAGGCTATTGCTGAAGATTCAAAGCCAAGAACACGTGAGATTCCACGAACAGAATAATCAACCAAATCAGCAGCAGAAAGTCCTTCACAATTTTCTACTTCAGCAGCATCTATACCACCTTCAGTAACAGTGGCAGAATCATCACCACCAATTTTAAAATCCCCTTGCGTAATAAAATAAGCCAGGCACGGATCGTTAGCTGGATCAAATACGACATCTACATCTAAAAGTGTTCCTGGCTTAGTCATTATTTTTTGTCCCATAAATACAACGTTTTCTGTCTTTGCAACATTTATAATACTAAAAACTGCAGAAGTACCTCCGATTCCTTCAGGTGGCTCTGCTGCTCTAAAAGTAATAACATTCCTTCCATCATCTTGATTTGCTCCAGCACTCGTAAGTCTAAGCGGCTTAAACATAATGTCAGCTATTTCAACATTTTCAAATAAAGATATAGCTTCCTGAACAGCATTTAAAAAGCCCAGGTTAGAAATAGGTAGTTGAACATCTTTTTGAGATTTTAATAGTACTTCTGATGTATCAATTTCAAGTTGAATATTTTTTGCATCAGCTTGTCTACCATAAACAACACTTATTTTTGTAGGTAATTTATTTCTTTTACCTTTAATTTTTTTATTTGCTTTTATATTTGCTTTTATAGTTTCAAAAGTTGCTTCAAATTGATCTGGTGTTATTGTTGTCCCATTAAAGCTTAGATCAGTCACTCTAGTAAAAGCAAAAGCAGGACAAGGCACAAGAAACATTAAAATCAAAAGCAAAACAACGATATTTCTCATAATATTAAATTTCCTTCTTTTTTATAATTTCAGATTTTTCTTTTAAATCTAAAATTATTCCTCCTTCACTTAAAGTAAAAACATTTTTTTCATGTTTTTTTGTACGTTCTAAAAGAAAAATAGCAGGCTTTTTCATCGGTACATAATCCGGTGCTGTCGAAAGCTTAATAATTATCCCTTTCTTTGGTAAGTCAGCTCCTAAAATTTTGATTTTTACATATTTGGATTTTTTCACCTCTGCCTTTTTAAAAAGCCATTCCGAAGTCTTTAATTTATATTCAGTAAAATAATAATTCTTTCTTTTCTTTACATCTTTATCAACCATCTCTCCTATAACAATTGCTTCATAAGAATCATTAGAAGAGAGCTCCAGGACTTGTGAGAACGCTATAAAATCATTTAAGCAATAATTTAAAACAAATATAATTAAGATGATTTGAGGCTTAATTAATTGTTTATACTGCACCGCTAATTTACCTTTCTTATTTAAGGCTTGTAACACTCTTCAGATCAATGGTCTTAAGAGTTTGACCATACGGGTTAAGTACACTTAGAGTTACTTTTGGAGCAACTGATGAATCCGTAATACTATATGTAGCTCTTATAATACTTTGCTTTCTTATTTTGCTTATTTTAGATATTTTAAAGGTTTTTAATTCTAACCCATTCTGAGGAAGCAATGCAATTGATGTTTGAGTTTTATCAGCAGGTATAGTTTCACCATCTTTAAAGATTTCTTTATCAAAAATGTTAGCCCCAGTAATTACAAGCTTTAAGCTTTTTAACTTTCTTGTAACTTGAATTAAAGGTATTTGAGGCTTTAACAAATTCGTCAGACTGGCTGTTTGTGCTTTAAGCGGTGAGTGAAAAGCAGTAGCTGTAAATTTTGCCACTGGTTTATTATTAACTATTAATATTAAAGTTGCATCACCATCAGAAATAGTATCAGGAAAGATTTTTGTTTGAACCACTATAGGATTAGTATCAGCTCCTGTTAAAAACGGAAAGGCAAAAATATTAAACTCTTTTCCGGCTTTATCAATAACTCTTAAACTAACTTTAGCCTGACTTAATTTTAAAGCAAGAAGATTTTCTGTTATTGATGTATCTTTTGGTATTAAAAATGCATTTTCTGAATTCGCTAAGATTACTTTTGTATCTTCTTGTATTCCTTCAGTATAGCTTGATGGTACCTTTAGAAAATTTATATTATTAATCACTGGTAAATTATTTAAATCCTCAGGAGTTATTACAACCTGAGATGACCCTGAAGAAGATGAGGAGGATGGTTGAATTATAATAATTGGTCCTGTTGAGGTAGCCGAGTTATTACTTCCTTGTCCAGAAGATGTTGCACCGCTTCCTGTCGTGGTTGTCCCACCTGCAGTCGTTACTACACCTGTTTTGACTATTGTTACTGAAAATGTTAAATCCTGTGCTGCACTTACACCAAAATTATCAATTGCTCTTACATTAAAATTAAATGTCATACCTGCATCATCAGAGTTCGTAGGAATATAAGTAAATGAACCTGTACCATTTGCACTTCCAGGAGTAAACGTTCCTAATCCCGGAGAATTTACTAAAGAAAGCGCAACTGAACTACCGATATCTGGATCTGTAGCATTAAAATTTAATATTAATTTTTGTCCTAGATTTATACTATAACTCCCTCCCTTATCAGTATCTTTAGCATCAACACTAGCAGATGTAATTGTCGGCTTGGTTGGGGGGGTGTTAAGAGTTACTGTAAAAGAAACTGGTAAATTCCCCAGAGAAGTTGAATTCACATTATCCGTAGCAAGAACTGCAATAGAATAAGTCATTCCATTATGTGATGGACCTGGAGTAAATGTATATTTTGCTGTGCCTGGATTTGAAACAGCATTACTTGTAAAAGTACCCGCCTCTGCTGGAGTTACTAAAGATAAAGTAACAGTATTCCCTATATCAGGATCGGCTGCTATAAAATTCAGACTCAGGGTTTGGCTTAAGCCTACCGTATAAGGACCTGTAGTGCCCAAAGGAGTACTGTCAACTGAAGCTGTAACAATGGTTGGCGTAGCCGGCTTTTGATCTCTTAAAAGGTTAATTATTTTTGTTTCTGTTCCTGTTTGGGTAAGTGCATTTGCTGCTGATACTGTTAAAGACTTTCCATTAGCATTGAGAGAGCCTGGTGGATTAGTGCTTGTAATAGTAACATCACAGGATCCAGTTGTACCATCAATTGTATTTGATATTGTTGAGTCAACCAATGAGCTTGCTAAGGTAGCAAAATTATTTAAAGTACCATTTTTTCCAGAGCCAGAATAATCTCTTATATTATCCACAACATTATTATTGTTAGTATCTTCTAATCTTTCAAATCTTAGCCAAGTATCAAGCTTATAAGCATTAATTGGTCGACCTGGCGTATTGTACATTCGAACAATTTCATTTGAACTTAAGGCTCGAGAATAAAGTTGGACATCATCAAATTGTCCGTTATAGTAAGAATTACCAACTCTCCCAAGATTAACATCAGATGCATTCAAATCAGCATCAGAAATAATTACAATATGTTGCCAGGCATTAGCTGCTAAATTATTAGAAACAACACCATTTACATAAATAGTTGAGTTGGTAATTCCTGTGGCCATAACAGTTGCACCACTTGCAGTAACATTTATACTACTGCTTAACTCTAAAAAGTTTGTTGTAGTACTAGCAGGATTTACCCAAAAACTAATAGTTCTAATACCGCTGCCAACACTACCAACACTAATATAATCATTGACACCATCAAGAG
>JAHFBD010000012.1:0-6626 GCA_023250175.1 Candidatus Melainabacteria bacterium | reverse complement strand
GATTACAGGTAGTAACAGTGCTTCCATCAAGAGTTGCCGTAGGTACTGTAGGATTAGTAAATAATCCTGTAGCAGGACTACTATCTAAAGCTGTTATCGTAAAAGTATCTGCAAGCTTATAGGTGTTATTACTTACAATACTTGTAAAAACCGTAGGCTGTGTAGTTACAAAGACATCTGACACTTCTTCTGTTGTCGTATTTGTTGCTGCATCTGTAAGTGTACAGTTAAACTCTTCAAGCTGATTTAAAACACCGGCAGGAAGTGTAGGCACCGTAAAAATATATTTGTTTATATTGTATGCATATTGGAATTGGTTTGCCCATCCATTAGTACTAGTACTAATTAAACTAAAATTCGTAAGCGTCCCATTTAAGCTCGAATCTGCAATTACTGCATTTGTAGTAGTATCCCACTTCTTTGCAGCTACTGTATTTGTACCTGGATTAGAAGTAGAATCATCCATTTTCCACCATGCTGTTAAATTATGAAAGTCAACGGGTTCATATCTGTATCTGGAATTTCGACTAATTTCTTCAGCACTTAAAGCTCTATTATAAATTCGGACATTTGCAAGATTTCCCCTAAAAGTCTCTCCACTAGCACTGTTTTGTCCAATTCTTAAATCAGCAGAATTACTAATAGAACCTTGCTCAGAAGATATTGAATCTGAACCATCTGCCATACCATCCACATAAATAGTTAGGTTTCCCTTTCTGTTAAATACAGCAGCAATATGGTGCCATTTATTATTAGTAAGTCCATACTGAGCACCATCTACTTCTATTCTATCTGCAGTACCATCACCTATAATTGCACCAACAAATCCCGATGCATTTTTAAAGATTTGAAAACCAGCATTCATACTATTTGAAGGATCTCTTTTACAAAGAATATTTTCAACACCAAGACTCCTATATGGCATTTTTACTAAAGCTTCAAGAGTAAAGTCATTTGTGGTCTGATTAAGTATATTTCCAAGCTGTATATAATCATCAGTACCATCAAAAGCCAATCCACCACTATAGTTTAACTCTGTGGGTGTCGGTGTAGAAAGAGACACCGTTCCAAGTTTACATGAAATAGAGCTAATTGATGCAACATCATTATCACCGTAAGGAGTAGAGTTTGAATCAGAGACATAGACATTAAATGTATCCCCAGCTTTCTTATATGTAGCATTTATAAAATCTTCATCCCCCTTAATCCCTGGGACTAAAATATCAGAACATTGAAATCTATAAGCTTCACCTATATAGTTTTGTCTAACTTGTGTATCAGTAAGAGCAGCATTATATACTCTAAGTCGACCAACTTGCCCCATAAAATAAACACTATCGGTAATACATGTACTACTACCACTAGTAGCAAGACTCAATCCTGGCGCAGTTCCTACAAGAAAATTGCTAGTACTTGTAATGTTTGCAACAGAACCCATGGTAGTAACAGTAGAGTCAGGAACCCCGTCTAAGTAGGTTTTTATATTTGTTCCATCCCAAGTTCCAACAATATGATGCCAGTTGCCTGCCGTAAGCTTAGGTGGATTAGCTGCTGCAAAAGGAATTTGTTGTGGCACAGTACATGTAGCGCTAGACTGAGAAGCAGCCACATAATCAAGAGCCGATGTTTCAGAATATTTATAAGTCGATGAGCTATCAACTACTGCAAACCTTGCCATGTTTGTAGGAGTCGCTCCCGATGTACAAGAACAGCCCCCTTCAACACTTAAATAATAACCTCTTGTACCAGCTCCACCACTAGAACTAATATGTCCATTACCAGCAACAGGTCCACAAATACTATAAGGTGGTTGGTTTAAGTTGTCACGACCTAACCAAGTTTCTACTGAAAAGCTATTTGTTAAACTAAATCTCAAAGCATTATTTGAATCTGTTCCCGTATCAATGTAATTTGGGTATGGAATAGCTGGTGCTGGAATTGATATTTCCCCACCAAACTTAAGTACCGATGGAGTACTTACAGAATTTAATCCATCCCAGCCAGAATAACTATTAGTAGAACCTGTGGGCTGAGGAAAATTTGTTAGCACACCATTGTTTCCCATGCTACTTGTAAGATCTGTCCAAAGAGCTGTGGTAATAGTACTCGATGCTGGGGTATTACCATTATTTATATTGCTTGCGCTAAAACTTAAAACACCATTTGTTGTTAAAACCATAAACTGGGCAAGATTAGATTCTGGAATAACAATACCTCTTAATAGCGTTGGTGGAGGTTCTTCTTTTACCTTGGGATAAGTCTTATAATAATTATTTACTATTCTTTTTTGAGATATAGACTGACTCTTGTTTTTAAAATATGTAATTTGTCCTTTGTCATATTTGTTTGTTAAATCAGAAACAAAATCTTTAATCTTAAAGTTATGCTTTAAAGGAATAGTTTTTATTTTTTTTCCATGATTATAAATACATAGTTTTTGGTTACTGGATAAGTATTTTACAGTTATATAATAATCAGCTATCTTAAATTTTTGCTCATTTTCTTTCTTATTCTGGACTTCAATATTAGAGCCATCATTGAGCACAACACTAATTACACCATCATTGACTGATAAAGTATTTGGTACTTTTGAAAGTATGTTTTGTCCCGGTGCTAAATAAATCTCACAAGTATTATCCTGGACTAAAGATGCAAAAGCAAAAGAGACAAATAAAAAGCTATTTGCTAAAACAATTACCAAGAGAAGAAGTTTTTTGATTTTTATATTAATTTTCTTCATAAGCAAGTTATTTATATTTTAGCCAACTTTTCTTCTGGCTAAAAAAAATGTGAAGAAATCACTTCTGATTGTAATTCTATGTTTACAAAGAGGGAGAGTACCTACCCCTTAACTCTAACTTCTAGTTCATTCTTTCATGTGCTTGGTGTACTTGGACAAACATTTGTAGGTTTTTTATTTCCAGAGAACTCCAGTGTTACATTTTTATCATCTACGGAAAAAGAAGTTCCACATCCACATGATTTTTTAGCATTTGGATTATCAAAAACAAATCCTCTACCACTTAAGCCACCTTGATAGTCCAAGACAATTCCATTTATATAAAGTGCACTTTTAGGATCAATAAAAATTTTAATTTCTCCATATTCATCAACAGAATCATTTTCTTTTTGTTTACCAAACTCCATATTATATGAAAGCCCTGAACACCCACCGGCCAATAAACTTAGCCGAACTCCTTCAGGATTATTTGTTTCTTTTTGAAGAAGTTTTATCAACTCTTCTTTTGCGCTGTTTGTTAGATTTACAATTCTTGCTTTTTCATTAGTTACTTCCATAAAATATCTCCAGAGTTAGTTAAATCTATTACCTTTTTACCCAATTTATACCCCAATATACTTAGATTATATTAAATCTTGACAAAGAATTCAAGATTACGTGTATAATTATATTAAAGTTATGAAAATAACAGCACAAGAAGAATATGGATTACGGTGTTTACTACAAGTAGCCCAGCTTACGCTTAAGGATGAACTAGCTTCACTGGAAAACATTGCAAAAGCAGAACATATTACCCCTGATTATGCAGCGAAATTATTGTCTACACTACGTCAAGCTGATTTTATAGAAAGTGTACGTGGTAAAAGTGGTGGTTACAGATTAAAAAGACTACCCGAAAAGATTTATCTAGATGAAGTTATCCGTTCATTAAGCGGAGAGTTATTTGAAAGCCAGTCATGCCAACAATTTACAGGAAATGACTTAAAGTGTATTCATATTAGTTGTTGTTCAATAAGATCTGTCTGGTTATCTATTTCTCAAATATTGTTTGCTCTTTTAAAGCAAATTACACTAAAAGATCTTTTAACAAAAGAAGATGTTTTGACTAAATACATAAAGAAAGAATTAGCTATAAATATTTAACTTTAGCTAGCTTTTCAACAAGAAAAAAATTAAAATATTGTAAATGTTGAAAGATAAGTCAAGTATAATAAAAAGGAAACAAAAAATTAAAAAAAAGATATATCAAGGAAAGAAGGTCAGATAAAAAAATGGATGCTTTGCTTAAAATAGAAAATTTACATATAGAAATAGATGGAAAAGAAATTTTACATGGCGTAAATCTTTCAATAAACACTGGAGAAGTTCATGCATTAATGGGGCGAAATGGATCTGGAAAAAGTACTTTATCAAATACTTTAATGGGACACCCTGCTTACAAAGTCTCAAAGGGTCAAATAACTTTTAATGGAACCACAATTAATAACTTAAAATCAAATGAGCGTGCAAAGCTAGGATTGTTTTTAGGCTTTCAGTATCCACTTAGCATACCTGGCGTAACAGTAGCAAGTTTTTTAAGACAAGCAAATAAAGCACTAAAGGGAGATGCTGTTTCACCTAAAGAATTTAGAAAGCTTCTCTATGAAAAAATGGATGACTTAGAAATCGATCATGCTTTTGCCACACGCTATATAAACGATGGATTTTCAGGCGGTGAAAAGAAACGAATGGAAATATTACAGATGGCAATGCTCGAACCAAAATTTGTAATTCTGGATGAACCTGATTCCGGGCTAGATATAGATTCCCTAAAATTAGTAGCTGACAGTATAAACAAATTTAAAACAAGAAATCCACAGCTTGGAATCTTGCTTGTTACTCACTATCAAAGAATCCTTGACTATGTAAAACCAAACAAAGTTCATGTTTTTGTTGATGGAAATATTGTTGAATCTGGAGGACCAGAGTTAGCATTAGAACTAGAAAAGAAGGGTTATGATTGGCTAGTACAGAGAGAAGAAGTTAGAAAATAGAGCTAAAAAATAGAGGTTAAAAATGGCAACAGAACTAAACAATGATTATAAATATGGTTTTCATGATTCAGAAGAAAATTATACCTTTAAGTCTGGTAGAGGACTTACTCGAGAAATTGTTCTTAGCATATCAAAGATGAAAAATGAGCCTCAGTGGATGACTGACTTCCGCTTAAAGTCTTTAGAAATCTTTTATAAAAAACCAATGCCAAAATGGGGAAATACTAAGCTTTTAAATGAAATTGATTTTGAAAATATCTTCTACTATGTAAAATCCACTGAGAAACAAGAAAAAAGCTGGGAAGATGTTCCAAAGGAAATAAAAAACACCTTTGACAGGCTTGGTATTCCTGAAGCAGAAAGAAAATTTTTAGCTGGTGTTTCTGCCCAATATGAATCAGAAGTTATTTACCATTCTCTTAGAGAAGATTTAAAAAAGCTTGGTGTAATTTTTCTTGACATGGACAGTGGTTTGCGTGAACATCCTGAAATTGTTAAAAAATATTTTGCTACAATAATTCCATCAGAAGATAACAAATTTGCTGCATTAAATAGTGCTGTATGGTCTGGAGGTTCTTTTATTTATGTCCCACCACATACAAACGTAGAAATCCCACTACAAGCATACTTTAGAATTAACACAGAAAACATGGGACAGTTTGAAAGAACTCTTATCATTGCTGATGAAGGAAGTTCTGTTCATTACATAGAAGGTTGTACTGCACCAACATATAGTTCAGACTCCCTTCATTCCGCAGTAGTAGAACTAATTGCATTAAAAGGTGCAAAAATCAGATACACGACGATTCAAAACTGGTCTAAAAATGTTTATAACCTTGTGACAAAAAGAGCAGTTGCTCATGAAAATGCCGTCGTAGAATGGTTGGATGGAAATATGGGCTCAAAACTCACAATGAAGTACCCATCTATTTATCTTGTTGGAGAACATGCACATGGGGAAGTTGTTTCAGTAGCGCTTGCAAGCGGCTCAGATCAACATCAAGATGCAGGTGCAAAAATCATACATGCTGCTCCAAACACAACCTCCGTAATTACTTCAAAATCAATATCCCGAAATGGTGGCAGAGCTAGTTACCGTGGTTTGCTTAAAGTACACAAAGGTGCAACAAATGTTAAATCAACAATTAAATGTGATGCATTAATGCTAGATGAGCGTTCACGATCAGATACCTACCCAACAATGGAAATAGATGAAAAGGGCGTTCAGATTGAACATGAAGCAACAGTAAGCAAGATAGAAGATGAAAAACTGTTTTATCTTATGAGTCGAGGTATTTCAGAAGAGCAGGCAAAACTTATGATAGTCAATGGTTTTATGGAAGTTTTTGTTAAAGAACTTCCGATGGAATATGCTGTTGAGTTAAACCGTCTAATAGAACTTGAAATGGAAGGATCAATAGGATAGCAAAGATAATGAAGCTTGAAGAAAAAAGAGAGCTAGCTTGGAAACTATACAATGACACACCTTACCCAGACAAAGTAAGTCATTTATGGAAATACTCTGACCCAAGATGGTTTGAAATAGATACAAATAAAAAAGACTCTTTAATAAGTACAAAAAAAACACAAATTGCTTTTACAATAGACAGTGAATTTGTATCCAAAGGAGTAATTCTTACAGAGCTTAATAGTAAGACTTTGTCAAGTAATACTTTAAACAATATTATTGCAAAAAATATTGGCTCATTAACAACAAAATACCCAAGTAAACTTACCTATTTAAACGATGCTTTATGGTCATCTGGTTACCTCTTGTATGTTCCAAAGGGAGTAACAGTCAATAAACCAATTATTTCAAGACTATCTATCAAAGATAAAGCTGAAGTACTAAG
>JAHFBD010000164.1 GCA_023250175.1 Candidatus Melainabacteria bacterium | reverse complement strand
CAGATACACCACTCTTTGGTTTTATATTTTTGTTCATGTCTATAATGTCAACAGTTCTTATTTATCTTCCCTTTATAATTTTAGGTCCACTAGCAGAAATATTTATGCATGAATAAAAAGGATAATCAATGATAATTAAAAGAGATAAAAGAAAACACACACTCAAGATTGATTACTCACATGTAATCCCTGGTGCACTGTTGGATTCAATTAAACAATTAAATCCATTTTCAATGATTAATAATCCTATTATTTTTATTGTAGAAATATGCCTTGTTCTAATGATTGTTTTAACAATTAATCCTAATTTCTTTGGGGTGAGCATCCTCACTAAAGAAATAAACTTAGCTATTTCCATATTATTATTATTAACTGTTTTATTTTCTAATTTAGCAGAGAATATTGCAAAACATATTGGCATTGCACAAGCAGAAAGCTTGCGGATTGTACATGGGGATATTGAAGTAAAACGAATCAATCAAAATGGAGTCATCGAATATGTTTTTGCCTCCCAGCTTGAAAAAGGAAATCTTATAAAGGTTCAAGAAGGAGACCTAATACCACTTGATGGAGAAATAATTGAAGGCGTAGCCTCTGTAGATGAGTCTGCTATTACTGGAGAATCATCACCTGTTTTAAAGGAGCCTGGTACTGACTTTGCAAGCTCTGTAACTGGTGGAACACGTATTTTAACGGATTGGCTTTTAATAAAAATTACATCGGAACAAGGTCAAACATATTTAGATCAGATGGTAAATATTGCAGAAACTACAGAGAGACAGAAAACCCCAAACGAACTAAGCTTAAGTGTTTTATTAATTGCTTCTACAATTTCTTTTTTATTAGTAGTAGTTACCCTTCCATTTGTTTTGTCATACCTAAATATAACAATAGAAATCTCATATTTAATAGCACTGTTAGTCTGCCTTATACCTACAACAATAGGTAGTCTTGCAGTACCTATTAGAATCTCAGGATTTGAAAAGGTTAATTCCTACAATGTATTATCTATGTCAGAAAAATCAGTAGAAGCAGCAGGTGACATAGATGTCTTATTTTTAGATAAAACCGGAACACTTACTTTCGGAAACAGGATTGCAACAGAACTTATTCCACTAGGTACAAACTCTTTAAATGATGTTGCTAAAGCTGCATATATTGCCAGCCAGTTTGATCAAACTCCCGAAGGAAAATCAATACTATCTTTAGCAAAAACACTTGGCATTAATGTAGATCCTGAAGAAATAAAAGGCACATCTTATGAATTTTCAGCACATACCAGAATGAGCGGTATTGATCTTGAAAGTGGCGACACAATTAGAAAAGGGGCAAGTGATGTCATCAAAAAACTTGTTTTAAATAAGAAGGGTAAATTATGGCCTAATACTGAACAACTAGTAGAAAGCATAGCAATTCAAGGTGGTACACCATTATTAATATCTAGGAATTATGAGGTAATTGGCATAATCCATTTAAAAGATATGATTAAAGCTGGAATGAAAGATAAATTTAAAGAGTTAAATCTTTTAGGTATAAGGACTACAATGTGTACCGGGGACAATAACTTAACAGCTAAAGTTATAGCCAACGAATCTGGTCTCGATGACTATTTAGCACAAGCAAAGCCAGAAGATAAAATACATTTAATCAGAGACTACCAGACTAAAGGCATGATTGTTGCAATGATAGGAGATGGTACAAATGATGCTCCAGCTCTTGCACAAGCAGATATTGGGTTAGCAATGAACTCTGGCACAATAGCTGCAAAAGAAGCTGCAAATATGATAGATTTGGATTCTGATCCTACAAAAATTATAAGCATTGTTAAAACCGGGAGACAACTCTTAATTACAAGAGGTGCATTAACTACTTTTTCAGTAATTAATGATATTTCTAAATATTTTGCTATATTGCCAAGTATTTTTACAATAAAAGGACTGGAAGTATTAAACATTATGCATCTTACTTCAAATATTTCTGCAATTTTATCTGCCATGATTTTTAATACAATTATTATTCCTTTAATGACTCCAATTGCACTAAAAGGTATAAGCGTTAAAACAATAGACCCTAACAAAATATTAAAAACAAATTTAATATATTTTGGTTTAGGTGGATTAATTTTGCCATTTATAGGTATTAAATTAATAGATTTAGTAATTGGGAGATTTATTTAATGGTTGCTGTCAGAGTATGCTTTGTAACAATAATCCTAACCATCCTATATTTATTAGGGTCAGTATTAATTTCAACTTTAATATTTAATTATAATTCTACAGGTAGCTTAATTTATCTTGATAAAGAAATTATTGGATCAAAGTTAATTGGGCAGGATTTTAAAGACAAGCTTTTTTTTCACAATCGTCTTTCACAAAGTAATTACAAAAATGATATTTCAGGAAATTCAAACTATCCTTATTATTCAAAAAAATTACTAAAAACAATTTCTAATAACTATAATAGCTATAAAAGTGAAAACTTTGGAAATGAGCCTGATTTAAATATATTGACAGAATCTGCATCAGGACTTGATCCGGATATAACCTATGAAGCTGCTATAAGTCAATCAAAACGAATTGCAAAATTATCCCAACTTAGTGAAGAGCAAATAATTTCTCTTATTAATAAAAAAGCAAGTCCTTTAGTCTTTGGACTTTTTGGACAAAAGATCGTCAATGTACTTGAACTTAATATAGAACTTAAACAAATATATGCCAAAACGCGTAGATCCTGATGAGTTATTAAAACAAATTGTCAAACTATCAGGTGGTAGACACAAGATTTTTCTAGGAATGGCTCCTGGCGTAGGTAAAACTTATCGCATGCTTGAAGAAGCCATTGAACTAAAAAGAAAAAATGTAGATATTGTAATTGGATACTTAGAACAACAAAGCCGCTTAGATAATGAACAATTCACCTCCTTCTTTGAAGTAATTCCACGAAAAGTATACAAAGTAAATAATAATGAATTTTCAGACTTAGATCTTGAAGCTGTTATTGAAAGAAAGCCAGCCACTGTAATTATTGATGAATTAGCACACAATAATCTACCAGGTTCATTAAATCAAAAAAGATATCAGGATGTACAAGAAATTTTAAAAAATGGAATTAGTGTATTTTCAACTTTAAACATCCATCAATTAGAAAGTATCGGTCCCATTGTAGAAAAAAATCTTGGTATAAGAGTTAATGAGACAGTACCAAACTGGGTCTTAAATCAAGCAGAAGAAGTCGTATTGCTCGATATTCCAGTTGATGAATTATACAACCGACTAAAATCAAAGAACATATACAATCAGGCACAGCTAAACCATGCATTAAAAAACTTCTTTAAGCGAAGCAATTTAAATATGTTAAGGGATCTGGCTTTAAATGTACTTGCTGAGAGAGTAGATATAGAAGTTGTAAATGAAAAACTTAAAGCTAAAATTAAAGATAGAATATTAGTTGCAGCAAGCCCTAAAGAAACATCACTAAACTCAATTAACAAAGCTGCTGAAATCGCATCTATATATCATGCGGATTTGGATGTATTATGCATCCTAAACAACCCTACCGATGAAACAATTATAGATAATTTAAGAGAAACAACAAGAACAAATAAAGGATATTTTTTCTTAGTTAAGAATATAAATAGAGAGATTTCTGAAGAACTAATCCACTATATAAAAGTAAATAGAATAACTCAACTTGTAATGGGATTTCCAAGAAAAAAACAATTTGTTCTTGGCTCTCAGAACTCAACAGTAAATAAAATCTTAGATAAAACAAGCAACTTAGACCTTTTATTAATTGGGCAGACAGATAAAACAGAAAAAACCGAAAAGAAAGAAGACACCACCCAAGACAAATTAATCACTTCTCCACAAAATAATCTAAAATTTGGAAAATTGAAAATCTATATAGGAATGGCTCCCGGGGTAGGCAAAACTTATAAAATGCTTCAGGATGGCAGAGAATTACACAAAGACAATGCAAATGTTTTATTGGGAGTTATTGATACACATGGACGTGTTGAAACAGCAAAGCTAATGGAGGGATTACCAATCCTTCCATTAAAACTTATAGAACATAAGGGTAAATATTTACCTGAGTTTGATTTAGAAGCAGCTATTCTTGCTAAACCAGAGATAATCCTAGTCGATGAGTTAGCCCATACAAATGTGCCCGGTGCAATTTATAGTAAACGATACCAAGATGTTCAATATCTTTTAAGAGCTGGAATCAATGTAATATCCACCGTTAACATACAACATATTGAAAGTCTAAACGATATAGTAGAACAAGTAACAGGAATAAGAGTAAGAGAAACGGTACCAGATTGGATCATCTCTCATGCTAGTGAAATTGCTTTGATTGACTTAAGCCCTGAAGCTCTACAAGAAAGACTAAAAGCTGGGAAAGTATATTCTTTAGATAAGATTGAACAAGCTCTCACACACTTCTTCCAAAAGAAAAATTTAATTGCACTAAGAGAGCTTTCTTTACGAGAAGTAGCAGAAACAGTAGAACATGAAATGCATCCGAAAGATAAAAAGATAAAAATACTAAGTTTTATAGATATGAACAATGATACTTTAAGATTAATTAGAAAATCAGCAAGAATAGCCAGTAGACTGCAGGCTGAACTAATTGTAATGCATATAATAAAAGATACTTCAAAACTAATAAATGAAAAAAAGATTGCAATTATTGAACTTGAACAGTTAATTGTAGAATTAGGTGGCGATTTTAGATTAGTAGAAGGAAAGGACATCTTAAATGAAATGGTTAAAGCTTATAATAAAATCAAACCAGATTATGTTGTAATCGGTGAAGCCACAAATAAAAGAAGTTCTCTTGTATTCAAAAAGTCAATAGTAGCCGATATTATATATAAAATCTCAGATTCTAATTTATGGATTGTAGGAAATTATTCACGAGAAGGCTAATAACAATTATTTATTACTTAAAGCTTTTAGCTTCTCATACCATAAATAAATAGGCACACCACTTAACATAAGAAACGCTGTAAAAAAAGAAGTTTTTATATCTCCATGAAAACAGCTTAAGTTTATTACAACCATAAATAAAACGACTAAAGAAACAATACTTACAATACAATACACTCCAGCCATTCCAAACGGAATTTTGTAATGGCTATAAATATCAGGATTTCGTTTTCTTAAAATAACAAGTGCAATAGCTTCCAAGAGTATTGCAATTAAATAAAGAAAGACATCATAGCCAATTAAAGTCTCAAAGCTAAAAAGAACTAGTACGCTATATGCAAGTGCCGTAAATATAATTGCAATGTGTGGTGTTTCATATTTACTATGAACTGCTGAAAACATTGAAGGT
>JAHFBD010000011.1:5041-20356 GCA_023250175.1 Candidatus Melainabacteria bacterium | reverse complement strand
GCTTTTAATAGTAGTGATTTAGAAAATGGCATTATTGATAAAGCTTTGGAAAAAGCAAAAACTATTTCTGAAAAAATTAACTTAATTAAAGCAAGGCTCAAGGTATCATCACCTGTTTATACTACTTCTAAATCAATACAGGAAATTTTAGACAAGACCCAAGATTATTTCAGAGCACAGGAAGCCTTGGGATATTTAGGGGATTGTAGACATCAAAGTATATGCTTAGCAAATGAATTGCGAAAAAACAAAATTGTAGCATTATGTGCAAGAGGTCTTACTGTGGGTAATTGTGATGAGGGAAAAAGTTTTAGGAGTGATCTAGGACATAGACAAACTATATATTTAGATGAAAGGGGAATTCCTCATCTTGAAGAAGCTACTTCTATCCGTGATGATGAAATGTCATTAAATGAAGCACAAGTAGAAAAGGACAAACCAAAAACATTAAAAATATTAAGCAGTAATAGTGTAAGTGAAGACAAAGCCATTGAATATTTAAAAAGTAAAGCAGAGCCATGGCGTCAAAGATCACGAAATTCTGATTTTACAGCTACGCTTGGGACAAGTGAATTTAGAACGCATATTGAGCAAATTACAAGACGAACAACTAATACAGATGATACGGAAGATGGATACAAAGAAGAAATCTATTCAAAAGCTGCCAAATTAGAAAATATAACTAAGCAATGGAAGCAAACCCTATTAAGTGGAAATCTAAAAAATATTCTTTGTGCATTGGTAGATATGAACGAATTAAAGCAAAGCGTCAAAAATAAAATTTCTTATGCAAAGGAATCCTACCCAATTGTTTCTAAGTTTCTTGAAGATATTGATACTCAAACCTATATTAAAGAATTTGTAGAATGGTATGATTTACCTCTTAATAATACAAACGATAAATTACACTTAGAACTAATTAGCAATTCAAATCTTTGTATCAATGATGATGATGTAAGACTTGCAGTAATTCACTGTATTCAACAAAAACCATTACCACTCCTTGATTCCACATCATTACCAGCACTTGAGAAATGTTTAAATGCCTGGTGGAGCGATCAAAGATTATGTCCTATTGAATCGGTTATAGATTTAAATCTTGAAATTGCTAAGCAAACACAAAAATTAAAATATGATCCCGAAATACTTCTTAGAAATTTAGAGTGTGTTCTTCAAAGAGATTGGAATTGGTTGCCTTCTCCTACAATTATTGCTAAAACATGTGAAATACTCCGTATGCTTCACCCAGAAAATATAATTGAAGAAAAACTGATAGATTCTATACTTCACAACACTTCTCTATATGAGACAGATACTATTCAAAGAGCATTGAATGCTTTTCATGAAAGTGGAGTACTTTCACAATATTTCGAAAAAGAAAATGACAAAGTAGTTTTAACCTCGTATTTAAAAAGTAAAATTCAAGAACGATGTTATTTTGGGGATTGTAAAAAAGAAGAAGAGAAATCATCATCTGACTCTATATGGTCTAAACACAAAATGCATTCTTCAAATTTTCCCAAGAGCTCTAAGAGCATTGAAGACTGGCTAGATATTACTATTGAAGATCATCCGTATGAAAAACATATGGGAAAAAAATATTATTGGGCTTTTAATGGGAGACATATGTGGAGTCACCTTTCTACATTACTTTTGAATCTAGAAGAACTTGGTGTTAATTTGAAGGATACAATTTCACCCAAAAGAGCAGAGAAAATTATACAAGGTGCTTTTTTAGAACATAAAATAACACCATCATTAACAAGTGTTGATAACCCTGCACTATATACTTCAAATCAAGAACTAAACTTTAATAAGCCAGTAAGTCTTATATTAGCGGGCTTGCATAGAGATAGAAAATCTCCATCAAACTTTGGACAGAATATAGCATTCTTTAGTGATTATTTTAATGTTGATTTAACAAAATGCTTACCAGATAATTTTCAAAAAGATGAAACCAATTTATGGAAAACAACTTTAATGCCTTCTTTTTTAAGTACTAATACAGAGTTATTGTCATTAACCTCTCTTCCTAAAGAAGATTTTATTGAGATTATAAAAATTAATCCATTACTAAAAAAGTTTGTGGAAAGAACCCAATTAGAAGTACCACAAAATCACAGACAAAAAGTTGTAAGTTCGTTGTTTAGTATAGTTCCAGAAGCTAAAGAGAAAATTGTAGGTGCAATAGTCAGTAGATTAAAAGAAGAAAAACATCCTTGTACTTTAGAACATACAGTCCGTGATTTAATTGGAAATTGTATACCAGAACATGCCCAGTACCGTTTTCTTGTTTTATACACCATGCTAACAAAAGCTGACTTTAATACAAGGTTATTACGGGAAAGATTAAATAAAGTTTTTGATGAGACTAGTGATACAGCTATTGAAGAGAATTTAAAAGAAGAGCTTATATCTTCATTGCCAGATAGTTGTCCATTAATCTTAAAACAAGAAATAAAAAATGAATTAAAGACTTTAACTCCTCAGGAACTCAAAGTATTTTCAGCAGTATTGGCAGAAGATAGATTAATAGATTCTCACGAAAATATATTTAGCAATGGGAATGAGATTGCTTTACCAGAGCCTCCGAAACACTTTCGCTCCGCAGAAGAAATGATTGATAAAAACATCCTGGATAATATAAAAGAACTTCTAGAATCTCCACAATATAAAAAATTGATTCAAACATTTGCTGTGTCAAATGACCTATCCTCCAGAGGAAAGTATGAAAATGAAAACCATATGGTAGATGAACCTAAACTGGTCGAAGACAAATCCTACTATCTTCGTAAAAAAAGAAATTATCCAAAACGAGGACTAGG
This sequence comes from Candidatus Melainabacteria bacterium, assembly GCA_023250175.1. Taxonomy (GTDB): domain Bacteria; phylum Cyanobacteriota; class Vampirovibrionia; order 2-02-FULL-35-15; family 2-02-FULL-35-15; genus JAHFBD01. The sequence goes on along the minus strand of JAHFBD010000011.1, from coordinate 17,531 downwards.
ACTTATTCATAGAGTAGTAACTAATAATAGTCGCTCACATTGGGGTTCGCTCTTGCAGTCTATGATACTTGGATTAGATGCAAAAGAGGAAAAAGAGTTCTTATCAACTTCCGGTAAATGTTTTCAACAGGCAAAATTATTAGCTAGTAATCCAAAGCCAAAAAGTAATATGCAAGGTGAGCCAGTAACTTCAAATGGAAATGTAAGTTTAATTCAAAGAAGTGGAAAATCAAAAATGTACTCTAGAGCTGATCAATATGGTGAACAATTTATGGGATATAGGGAACTTAAGCCAGGAGAATCCGCTAGTAGAATTGCTAAAGCTTCATTTAGAACCGGTGATGATACGTTTCTTACAAGTGATACTCGTGATCCCACAAATCCTAGTCCTAAACATTTTGTGGTAGATTTAGAGTTTTTTAATAATGCAATGAGTGAAATGCAGCTATCAGATAACTTGCATAATCTTATACATATACTGTGTAAGCTGGCAGAGAAAAAAGAAAAACAACACTTGCATTTATTTTATAGAGGTGAATTATTGTTTTCAATTCATAATGATGAGTTGAAAGAAATGTTAAGTTCTAAAGTAATTGATGATGACTTTGGTGAAAGAACAAAACGAACAGACTTTATTTTAAACTTAAATCTATTAGCTCAACAAGCAAAAAAAATAAATGATCATTATGAATATAGATATGATTACTTGCCAGGTACTGGACAATTATCTAACAAAGAGTGGCTCCCCACTATAAATCCAGGAATGCCCTCAAAACAAGGAACTGCTTATGTCTTATCAGACAATAAAGATTTAATTAATCAATCTAAGAAATCATTATTTCAATTATGGCTTCAAAGACACATTGATACATTGTGGTGTTATTAATGAACTTCTATATTTCGTTTAGGTAGTTCATAAATGGCTTCCCACTTAGGATTTTCTTTAAAGACTCTTATACAACAAATATTTTTTTTATCAGTTAAATTAAACCAATGCTGTGTATAAGCAGGTACTAAAAGCAAATCACCAGCTTCAACATAAATCTCAAAAGATAGTTCTGTAAGTGGATTAATACCAAATATACCTTCACCACTAACCACAAATCGTACTTCATCATCGGTATGATGATGCTCTTTAATAAATGCACTTAGCATAGTATCTAAATTAAAAGTATCCTTAGTCATAGCACAGACATCTGCTGATGCATAATTAAATCGGGTTTTTAGTTTTTCAATTTGCTTTTTATATACTAAGAGTGGATCTGTTAAATTTGAATGAACCTTTTCTGATTGCCAAGAATCAGCATAAATACTATATTTAGCTAGAAATTCTATTATTTCATTTTTATCATTAATTGTTTTTAGTTGAGTTTTAAGCTTCATGATTTTTATGATTAATTATAAGTCTACTGCATGCATATTAATATTTCTTGTCATTCTGGATAAATTGTTAAATAAGTCATCCCCAAAAGCTGTTGTTATGAGTTGGACTGCCCAGCTTGCTGTTTGTCCTTTTAAATCTTTTCGTTCAAGACTTGGTGCTACTTCCATCATTTCTAATCCCGCCAGCCTGCTTTTAAGTCTAATCTTTTCATTTATAGTTCTTGCTATCTGTAATCCTTCTCTTAAATTAAGTTGATCGTCACCACTTGTACCGGTGCCTGTAACATTTAATGAATCAATATCCCAGGCTATATAGATGTATTTTACTCTCTTTAAAAGGTAGTTTATAGCATCATTTGTAATTTTTTTAATTCCAAAGTTATCAATGTCTTTCATTGAATACCATTTTGTCTGTGGTTTTACTGCACTTTTTTCACCAATTGCAATTTGAATAAAATTTTCTGGTTTAACTTTTGGGATTTTCTTATTTCCACTAAGAAATAAAAGTTTTTGGAAATCGGGATGCTTATCATAGTTTTTATCTGCAATTGCTACTGATACTGGCATACCATGGGCTCTCCATGAAGGAGTATTTTTAGGGGAATGTGCATCAAAATGTCTATCTATCCACAAAACACCTATACTATCTAAGGCACTACAGATCCCTCCAATAGTTCCAATTGCTAAGCTATGATCCCCACCAATTGTTAGGGGTATAAACCCACTTTTAATTTCTTCTTTAATTGTTATTGAAAGCCATTCATTTATTTTTAAAATTGCTTCAATATTTTTAATTCTGTTTGGTTTACTTGTAGCTGCTAAAGAGCTTTTATTAAGTGACCTTGGTGGGTTAATAATTTTTACATTAAATCCTAATCCTTTCAAATCATCACTAAGCCCATTATTCATCAGTGCTTTAGGACCGTCTTTTGCAGCATTATTTGGTCCACCGACTGAAAAAGGAGCTAAAATTATTGAAATATTATTTTTCATGTTTATTAGCCTTTTGATTTATTTACAAATGACCACTCTAATTTTCTTAAGTAATACTTCCATTTAGGTTCAATATGAGCGGTTAATGCTTTAACTAAGATTGCTTTTAATTTAAATCTTTGCCCCAACCATATATCAGTTAATGGACGATCGCCGATAACTACAATTTTATCATTTGATAATTTTAATATATCAAGAGCCTCTTTAATTCCAATAGACCAGGGCTTTTTTGCAAAGCCAATTACGGGCAATTCAAGAACTTGTCTTACTGCTTCAAGATAAAAGGCTTTTTTATTATTCGTTAAAATCACTATTTTAAAATTTTTTTTCATTAGCTCTAGCCATAACTTGACCTCTGGTTCTAATTTAGCTGACTTTGGAGCCATAATCGTATTATCCAGATCTAATATTAAACCTGCAGCATTAAGTTTTTTAAGATCATCTAATTGAACTTTGGTTACATCACCATCATAAATTAAAGTAGGTCTTAAAAATGGAACCATTCTTCCCTCTACATATTCTTACTAACTTGTTGGGTAATACAAAACAATTATAATTCATTTTGTTGCTCTTGCTTCGTTAGCATATGCCAAATCGTCAATTATTTAAAATTGCAAGCTTTGTTGGAATTATTACTGTTCTAAGTAAGATCTTTGGATTGCTTAGAGATTTGGTTATAGCAAAAGTATATGGAACAAGTATAACTGCTGATGCTTATAACTTTGCTTATTTATTTACTGGTAATGCATTGATTTTGCTTGGTGGTTTAGGGGGTCCATTTCACTCCGCTACAATAAGCACTCTCATAAAAGTAAAAGATAATGCAAAAGAATCCGGAAGTTTTCTAATTAAAATTTTTGCAATTACTTTTTTAGGTCTTACATTAATTGCTCTTTTAGTACTTGGTTTTAAAACTCAAATTGTACATTTTATAGCACCTGCCAATGGACTTGATTCAGCTTATCAAACAAAACTTTGGTATTTAACTGAACTACAGCTTACTACGATGTTGCCATTAATTATAATTTCGGGACTGCTGGGAATTTTATGTGGGGTATCTAATGTTTATGGGAACTTCTTCTGGCCTTCATTTAGCCCGGTTCTTCCAAGCATTGCTATTGTTAGCTTTGTATTTGCTTTTCATGATAAAACACTTGGATTTGCTCTTGGAATAGGTACTTTAATAGGAGCTATTTTACAACTTTTAGTTCAAGTTCCAGATTTAATAAAAGCAGGGCTGTATGAAAATTTGAAAATTGCTATTGTTAAAAATCAGCAAATAGTCGGTGACTTCTATCATTTTTTAGGTCCAGCACTTTTAAGTACAACGATTGGTCAAATAACTGTTTATGTAGATAGCTTTTTTTGTTCTGGGCTAGAAGAAGGAAGCTGGACTGCAACTGTATTTGCAAACAGATTAATTCAACTACCTCTTGGTGTTTTATTGACCTCGTTTTTAGTACCATTCTTCCCTAGGTTTTCGGAATTAGCATTTAATAAAAAGTTGGATGAGTTAAAGCAAACATCAATTCTTGTTATTAAGTCTCTTTGGTTTTTGACACTACCAATAGCAGTTTATTTATTTCTTTTTTCAAAACCTGTCATTGAGCTTATTTTTCAAAGAGGCGCATTTAATGAAAGATCTACAGCACTTACAAGTAGTATTTTGGTTGCCCTGTTATTGTCTATGATTGCATATGTAGCAAGAGATACTTTAACAAGAGTATTTTATTCTCTTGGAGATTCGAAGCTACCACTAATTGTTGCTGTATCCTCCATTACATTAAAAGTAATATTAAATAATGTTTTAGTAGCTAAATATCATGCTACAGGAATTGCATTTGCTACATCCCTAGTTACCATTTTTAATTTTTGCCTATTAGGTTTTTTACTCAGGCAAAAAATAGGATGTTTTGGCTGGATAAAGCATGTGAGGTCATTAATAAAAATAAGCATAGCAGCTTTTGTAATGTACTTATTCGGGCTTTTGTTTTTATATGTCCTTCCAGTTCATCTTGCAAATTATGATTTCTTTTCGAAAGCAATGTTACTTTTCTCTAGCTTTATATTTTGTTTCTTGGTTTACTTCGGAATGGCATTAACATTAAGACTGGAAGAAGCTGAGAAAATAATTAAAGAAATAAAAAATAAGATTCGTGCAAGTAAATAAGGTGAAAAATGTTTCCCCAATAACCTTTTTCTTGGCAAGTTTTATAGCCATCATATTTTTCTGGCATTAATACCAGGTATCCTAAACATGGTATGAATTTGAGATAGCCTCTAATGACATAGTAGTTTTATTTATTGTCATTAAGAAACGCTTCACCTTCAGACCAACCTTTCTTGACATTGTAACTAATAAAACCATCATTATTTTTATCATATTGCTTTAAGTCGTCAGTAACGAGATCAAGAGAAACTTTGCTATCGACAAATGTACCGTCATTAGAGTTTCCAGGGTGTTCTATAAAATAAGCCTTAAGTTCATCTGTATTCAGCTTTCTATCGCCATCTTGATCATATATATCTAGGGTTTGATTATTTTCTTTGGTTTGAAGATCTTTTTTATGATTCTCTTCTTGAGCTTGTGAAATCGTCTTCCGTAGTAGCCTTGCTTCCTCATCAATGTTAATCGTACGTATTGTTTTCCAAGTTTTAGTTTCAGGATCATATTTAGATTCTCTGTTATAATAATTAGTAATAAAACCATCGTTATTTGTGTCACATTTTTTTAAATCATCAATAAGAAACTCAGTAGAAATTTCATATCCATCACGATTTGGAGAATCTAAGAAATATCCAATTTCACTAGCATTAAGTTTTCCATCACCATCTTTATCAAATTTCATAATTTCTGCATTAGTCTCGATTGCTTGACATTCTCTATCACGCTTTATCTCATCATCAGACTGTCCGATTTGACCGTCATGAGATATATCGAATTTCTTTACATCATCTGTAACTATGTCAACAGAAATACTATGCTGATGCGGATCATTTCGATAGAATTCAAAATAGTTATTAGTCTCATTTAAATTAAGTTTTCCATCGCCATCTTTATCAAATGTGTTTAAAACGGTTTTATCTTTTTTCTTTTCTTCTTCACCGTAAAATAGGTAACTACTTTCAGTCATTTGTTCCTTAGTAGAGAGTCTCTGAGTATCAATAGAACCATTATGATTTTTGTCATACTTCTTTAGGTCATCGGTAACAATATCAATAGAGATTGATGGGTGAAAAATAGAGCCATCATTGAGTTTAAATCCCTCAGACGAATGCAAATAATCTGAAATCTCATCAGAATTAAGCTTCTTATCTCCATCTTTGTCAAACATGAATAAAAGAAAGCGATTGTTTTGCTCTTGCGCAATATTTATATTCTGTTTTGTGGAATCATTATTGTCAACATTATTAGTTTTCTTTAAATCATTAAGAAGTTCTAAGTCAGGATTAGAAGTACTATTTGTCTTGTTTCCTCCAGGCAGATTTTGTAATCCGTTATTTTTTTCTACTAAAGACATATATTTTCTCCTTTATTTTTCTAAGCCCAGATTATTTGCCAAGATTTAACTGGGACACATTATTCATACTTTTAGTTAAGATAGGGTTACCCCCCCCCAAAAAAAAAAGATTAAATTTATTTAATGTTCATTACGAGGGATTTAGCCCGAAGCAATCTCTAAAACGTCATGGGAACCGCTTCATCGTTTTATTCCTCGCAGTGATGTTACACATGTTATTTATTTTTCACACTTGGTATTAGATCAATTTTGCAAGTGATCTGAGTTATTCACGATGGCTATCTACACACTTCATACCTAGTAAAACACTATTGCCGGATTTATTCACACATTCAACCTGTGCTATAACTTCTTCATTATTATCTTTTTCAACCGGTCTTATTACAGAGATATTTTCCCCTACAGAAAGTTTGACCATATGATAAACAAACTTAGGGCAGAATTTAGCTTCTCCCAGGTAAGAGACCTGGTTTTCAAGTAGCTTGGATTCACTGTTATGCTTTTCAACTCTCCATCCTCGAGGGGTCTCAATTTTAAGTTTTACATCTCCATTTTTAACAACTTCCTGAGCTTTAGCTGAAATAAGAGTAATTTTACTAGTACCTTCAATTTTTATATGTCCAAAAAAAGCTTCTGTTGGTTTAAGCCATTTAAAAGTTTTTTTATTTAAGTCTTCTATTCTCATAAATGTATAGCCTCCCCAAGGCAGTCCTCTAAAGCCTCAAGTAAAATCTCTGAATATGTTGGATGTGCATGGATTGAATTAGTCATTTGATCTACGGTTAGATTATTTTGCATTGCAATTACTATTTCATGAATCAAGCTAGATGCTTCAGCACCAATAATATGTGCTCCTAGTATCTTTCTTGTATTTATTTCCATTATAATCTTCACAATACCCTCAGTAAGTCCAGAAGCTTTAGCCTTACCACTGGCAAGATACAAAGACTTACCTGTCTTATAATCAATGTTTCTTTCTTTTATTTGTTCTTCGGTAAATCCTACAAATGCTACTTCAGGATAACCAAAAATACAAGATGGTATAAATCTATCATCAAACTTTATTTTTTTACCTGTTATGTTTTGAGAAACTACGCGTGCCTGAGAACTTGCTGTATGAGCTAGTTGTGGATAATTTGTAACATCACCAATTGCCCATATATTTGGTTTATTTGTTTTTAAATATTCATCTGTTTTTATAAACCCTGTGGGCTCCAATTCAATCTCTGCTTTTTCAATTGAAAGGTTTTCTATATTTGGCTTTCTACCAACTGCAACTAAAACCTGATCATATTCTCTAATTTCTCTCTCACTATCAACAGTGCTGAGAAACTCAACCTTAACAGTATCTTGTAGTTTTTCAAGAAACTTTGTAGCTCTATTAATCTTTAACTCTATACCCCTACGTTTTAGGCTCCGGGATAGATTATCTGATAATTCCAAATCTAAAATCGGACACAATGATTCTTTAATTTCGCTAACTGTAACTGTGGAACCTAATACTTTAAACACTCTGGCGAATTCTATACCGATGGGACCCGAACCAATCACCAAAAGTCTTTTAGGCACATATGGAATATTCCATATATTATCACTTGATACAATTAGCCTGCCATCAAAAGTAAAACCTGGGATAGTTCGTGGCATTGAGCCTGTTGCAATTATTATTTCATCTGCTTCCAATTCTGAATGTTTAGTATCATTGGAATGTGCTATTTGTAATTTATTACCAGATAAAAATTGTGCTTTACCATAAATTAATTCTATATTTTTTGCCTTAAATAGTTTTTCCAAACCTTGTTTGAGTTGATTTATTACTTCAATTTGAAAGAGTTTAAGGGCATCTATATTTATTTGAATGTTATCACCCAAGAAAAGTTTTTGTTTTATACTTTTTGCGCTTAATGTTTGAAAATGTTCAAATAAACTTGTTTGATCTAAAAGAGACTTGGTGGGTATACATCCTACATTTAAACAAGTCCCTCCAATATTTTCTTTCTCTATTAAAGAGACCTTATAACCTGATTTTGCAAGGTTAATAGCAGAATAATATCCACCCGGACCAGCACCAATAATAATGACTTTTTTCATTATGTACCTCAAATTATACATTCTATCTATTTTCACAGCCTTTCACACTCTATAAACCTGTTAAAAAGCTATAAGTTAAAGATTGAAAAATGTTTATTTTAAATAGAAGTTGGTAATACATGTCACAGGTTATAGTCTTTATTTACAGGGTTTTGACATAGCAAATGCTTGTTTTATATAGGGATTATTAGGTTTCTTACAGTATTTAAGCTTTTCTAATACCTACTAAAAATTTAAATTATATTAAGAACAACTGAACAAAATTACAAATAGTAAATGGTTTAGAATACTAAATATCACATGGTAAGTTCACAAAGTTTATATTTTAAGAGGAGTACAAAATGGACATTGCAGTAAAAACAGAAGATTTAAAAAAAGTAGTCTCATGTGCATCAAGAGCAACATCAAATAAAGCAATTCAACCAATATTAAATAATATATTACTTTCAAGTGCTACAGGCTCTCTTATAATATCAGCAACTGATCTTGATTTAGCAATTGAGTGTAAATTGCCTGCTGATGTAAAAAACCCAGGAAGTATTACTTTGCCGGCTAAAAAGTTTGATGAAATAGTAAGTAAAGTAACAGGAATTGATATAAAAATAAGAATGGATGATGGTGATGAAAGCAAACTAACAAAAATACAAAGTGATAGATCTAAATTTCAAATAAACGGTGTTTCTTCTGAAGGGTTTCCAGTAGGTATAAATAAAGATGAAATTGAAAATATATTTAGTGTTGATCAAGAAGCATTTTTAAATGCTATTTCATTAACATCATTTTCAGCTTCAAGATTCGAATCTACAAGTATATTGTCAGGGGTAAAACTAGAAATAAAAAATAATCAATTTGAACTTGGAGCAGCTGATGGAAGTAGGTTAGCTAGGTATATTGGAAAGCTTAGTAAAACACCCAAATCAAAAGATTTTAAACAGGGAGTTGTTATTCCTGTCAGAGCTCTTGATGAACTTGAAAAACTAATAAAAAACTTTAAAGAAGGAAACGATGAAATCTCATTTCATTTATCCAATAACCAAGTAATATTTCAAAATAAAGACTTTACACTAAGTACAAGACTAGTCGGCGGAGTATTTCCTGAATATGAAAATTTAATACCACCAAAACAACCAAGCAAAGCCATATTTTCAAGGATGAGTTTACTGTCAGCACTTGAAAGAGTTGCAATTTTAGCAAATGAGCGAACGAATGTTATAAGATTATCCTTTTCAAAAGGATTAAACGTTGCAAAATTAAGCGCCAACTCTCCTGACTATGGAAATGCAGTTGATGAGGTTGATGTAGAGTATAAAGGTACCGATTTAGAAATAGCTTTTAATCATAGGTATCTCTCTGAAATATTACGAAACCTGAAAGAAGAAAAAATAGAGTTAGAGCTGGATACTTCTCTTTCACCATTGATTTTAAACCTAGAGAGAGAAAGCTACTCTTATACTTATTTAATTATGCCAGTGCAATTACGATAAGATAAAGGTGAAACAATTGCAAGACTATGGTGCTGTATTTGAACTTAATGAAATAAGTTCTTTGTTTCCAGCACTTTCTATATCTTCTATATCAACAGATAAAAAATTTACAATAAACACAGATTCTAGGTTTATAAAACCAGATCAAATATTTCTACCGTTAGTTGGTGAAAAGTTTGACGGTCATGATTTTATAAATGATGTGCTAGAAAATGGCATTGAGCTTTCATTTTGTGAATCTGCTAAGGTAAATAAAATCCAGGATAAAATCAATGAAAATAACAAATCTAAACTAATCATTGTAGAAAATACACTAGATGCTTATCATCTCTTAGCTAATTATTACAGAAAAAAAATAAACCCAAAAGTAATTGCTGTAACTGGTAGTTCAGGAAAAACCACTACAAAAGAGCTATTGTCTGCAGTAATTTCTGTAAAATATAAAACCCATAAAACCCAAGCTAACTATAATAATGAAATTGGTGTACCCAAAACTATTTTAGAGATGCCTCAAGATACAGAAGTTTTAATTCTAGAATTAGCTATGAGACAAGAGGGAGAAATTAGATATTTGGCAAAGACCTGTGAACCTGATATTGCAATAATAACTAATATAGGTGCTGCTCATATAGGACGACTTGGAAACATAGAAACAATTACAAAAACAAAATGTGAAATCCTTGAGTACTTAAAGCACGATGGAGTGGCAGTTTTACACAACAATCCTATTCTTATTCAATATGCAACTAAGATATGGAATGGAAAAAAGTTTATATTTGCTCTAGATCAAGCTAGTGATATTTCTTTTAAAAATGGAAAATCCAATTTTACCTTTAAAGATCTTGGGGATATGGAATCTGAACAATATTGTATAAATGCTCTGGGCAACATTCATGTTTTAAATTCGATAATTGCAATTTTAACTACAAAACATCTAGGTCTTTCAAAGAAAGAAATACAAGAAGGATTATTAAAATTTAATATACCAAATGGGCGTGGAAATATTTTAAAACTTAGTGAGGAAACTTATTTAATAAATGAATCATATAATGCAAACCCGGATTCTGTTAGAGCTGCAATTTTAAATCTTATTGAGTGCTGGAATGGAAAGGATTATAAAAAGGTTTTAGTGCTGGGAGAATTAGCTGAATTAGGGCAAGAAGAAGATAAACTTTTAAATGAATTAACAATGTGGTTAAAAGATAAATCAATTGATGTTGTAATAACAGTAGGTGATAGGTTACGACAAATACACTTTGCTCAGAATGTCAAAAACAATACTGAATGTTGTGATATCTTAAAAAGACTACTTAAACCCGGGACAATTGTTTTAGTAAAGGGGTCGAGGGTTGCAAAATTAGATGAAGTTATAGATTCCCTGACTAAAAGTGATCTTCTCAATAAGAAATAAAAAGGAAGTAAAATGAACCGATCAAAAATAAAGTTAGATCTTACTAATTATATAAGCAATGAACCAAACACAAATTTTAGAGGATTTGAAAGTAAAATATCTGAAATTATTTCAAAATTATATTCTTCAAAACATGATTCTTCTTTAATGACTGGCTGGCTTAACCTACCGCATGATAATGCTATGTTTTTAGAGGTAAATACTTTTGTAAGTAAGATTTTAAATGAAGATAAATATGATCATCTTTTAGTCCTTGGAATTGGTGGATCAAGCCTTGGTGCACAGGCTTTACTTGAAAGCTTACGAACTCCTTTATGGAATAGACTGGGACGAGGAAAAAGAAAGAATTTTCTAACCATTGATTTTATTGACAATTTAGATCCCCAGGTTATAAGAATACTTTTAAGCAAATTAAATCTAAATAGAACATTGTTTGTAATCATATCTAAAACCGGGACTACTGTTGAAACAATAGTCCCCATGTTGATTGCAAAAGAGTGGGTAGAAGAATTAGAAAGCCCAAAGCTTGATTTTTATAAGCAATGCGTTTTTATTACCAGTAAAGAAAAAGGACTTTTATATGAGCTTTCTAAAAAACATGCAGTACCAGTTTTTTCAATACCCGAAAATGTTGGTGGTAGATATTCAGTGTTTTCTCCCGTCGGATTACTTCCGCTTGCATTTAGTGGTGTTGACTTAAGTGAAATTCAGCTTGGTATTCAGGCAGCTGATTTGATTTGTCAATCAGTAAATCTAAAAGAAAACCTGGCTAGTATGCTTGCTCTAAGTGCATATTTCTCTTATAAAAATAGTAAAAACATTTTTGCATTAATGCCTTACTCTACCAGCTTAAAGCGCTTTGTCGACTGGTTTATACAACTATGGGCTGAATCTATTGGCAAAGAACAAAAAGGGTCTACTCCTGTTTCAGCAATTGGTGCTACTGATCAGCATTCACAAATACAAATGTTTAATGAAGGACCAAATGATAAGCTGATTTGCTTTGTGAAAATCAATAAACATAAGCGAGATATGGTTGTTCCTGACTATTCATCTGAATGTCCTGACTTTGGAGTTTATAATAAACATAAAGTCGGCGAGATTTTAAATATAGAACTAGATGCTACAAGACGAGCACTTAGTGAAAATAAAAGACCCAATATTTTAATTACCTTACCAGAACTAGATGAATATTATATTTCACAACTTATGTATATCTTTGAAGTAGCTACTGCAATTAATGGAATGTTGTTAGACGTAAATCCATTTAATCAGCCAGGTGTAGAGTTAGCTAAAAAATATACAAAAGAAGCTTTAGTAAACTAGCCTTCACTATGTACATTGATAACAAGTTTAACCTCTTTAGGTGTGATTAAACCATTTACCATAGGTTGTACATCATCATATAATTCTTTATCTTTTGATTTAATTACAGTTTCCAAATAGTCTAAAAACTCTATAGGCTCTGTTTTTTCATCAGCATAAACTAAAATTTTTCTTTCAGGATCCACTTTAGAATAGCCGCAGTAAGCAGTCTCACCACCTGTCATATGTTTTACTCTGAATTGGAAGTTAGCATTTTTTAGCATTGACAACCCTTTTTTAGC
>JAHFBD010000011.1:0-5031 GCA_023250175.1 Candidatus Melainabacteria bacterium | reverse complement strand
GCAGAAGCATCGATTTCTCTTTCAGTCATGCGTTTTATATCTTTTGCTGATAAATCAGCAGCATCTAAACCGAGTAGATAAGGGAGCTCTTCTGCATTTGAAATAGGGAAGTAATTAAATGAATCATTAAAGATTTTTCTATCAAATAAAACTTTAAACGTTAGTAAAGCACCTTTTTCAGTAAAGCAAGTTTTAACTTTACCGCTATCATCTTTATATAATCTTACGGTGTCAGCATATTCTTTAACATCGTTAAGTGACCACTTAGTAAATCCATCAACACATGTGAAATCCCCACATCGTGTATATTCTGTATAATCAGCTATCTTAAATGCTTTAAATAATGGACTCCATTTACCTATTATTTCTCTTGTCTGAGCTAATATTTTTTCACCTCGTTCTTTACCATAATATTTAATTACAGTATTATGAATGTCTTTTGGTGCGTCTTCACTTGTACCTTTTAAGATTTCTACGGTATATTCATCATTGTTATGTCCTTTTACTGCTTTCTCAGCAAGGTGACTTCTTGCTATGTGTCCCACATCATGTAAAAGTCCGGCAAGCTTAAATGCATCTTTATTTTCAAGCAGCATATTTCTTAAGCCTTCATCGGTAGTATTTTTGAGAAGTGCATTGTAAATGAGAATAGCTACTGCACAAACCCTTTTACTATGAGAATATCTTTCTAAATATGGTCTTCCATTTGTAGGAGGATTGCTTGGTGTAGGTAAGCCAACCTGAGTTTTGTTTTGAAGCCCCTTAAAGGTTTCAGTATTAATTAATAAATCTAATATTTCTCTTTGTTCATTATCATCATCGTAAATAATTGCATCGAACTTATCACGCATATGTGGAGCTGGTCTTTTTGTTTCTAAGTTATCAAGGTGTTCAAGAACTCTTTCTCCTGCTTTATTTGGATTTAAATTTAATTCTATTATTTCCTTGAATTGAGGACCAAACATGTCTGGTTTGAAAAACTTAAGCAATGATTGTGATTTAAATGCTAAAAATGCAAGCCCTGCACCCCATGAACGCATTGCCATTGCAAGGTTATACATCATACCACCTTCTGAATCAATACCAAGTCCTTTTAATCCGAGAAATAAATTATTTAATCCTAAAAATGGCGCTGCTAATTTTTTAAGATTCCCTTCCATTTTCATTGAGAAAAGCTCCCCTGCTTTACGTGCCCCAAAATCTTTAGCACGTGTAAGCATTACCTCCCCATCTCTATATAAAGCAACTAGGTTTGCAATGGAAAATAAGCTATATGGTAAATAGAAAAACGATTGTAATTTTTCTGACATTTTATTTTTGAATATGCTTGCAATTCCAAGTAATCCACCGGCTGAAATTAAGCCTCCACCCGAGGTCTGGAATAATGAATAGGGTTCTTCTTTTTTAAATCTTTGCCAGTCTTTAGGAGAAAGAAGCCTTCGTGTAAAACTTATAATAGATTGTTCAATTGGCATTAAAAATCTAAATTTAGAAAGTGTGGGGTTGTTAAAGATTGAATTACGAACAGCGTAAACGTTTTGTTTATCTCTATATCTAACTTGTCCCATTCCTATTGATGAAAGACCTTCTGATATTGAAAACCCAGCAAGCCCCCATATGCTATCTAGATATCTGCTAAATACACCCATTCCAATATTACCTAAAGACCATTCAGCACTTTCATGGGCAGCACCGGTTAATGCACCTGCAACGGCAGATGCCGAATATGCATTTCCCAGACTTTTGTAAGAATCTTCCACATCATTATTACGAACTGAGTTTAAAAGCAATTTAGCACCAGAATAAAACAACCCAAGTGCTGCACCGGCATTTAATGCTACAGCTCCAACAGTTGCTCCAATTTTTCCATAGCGTTGGAGTTTAAGTGTTTGTTCAGAAATCTTTTCATGTTTTACTACTTCAATACCAGCAGTTTTAAAACCATTTAAATCTTTATAATCAGTAATCCCTTCATTACTTAAAGCTTCTGTATTTAATGTGCCATATTTCCCACCATCCCAGTTTCTAAAATCAAGGGACTTTCTATAAAGGGATTCTTTATTTAAATAGTGTGGATTTAACTCAGCTCTTTGAAGCGGGGCTTCTATATTTGCTACAGTTGTCATTTATATAATAAGTCCTTAAATACTACCAAAGCCTTCTGTAGATACACTCTTTATAGCGTTCCCACAGATATATAATCTAACGATTAATTTAATCATCACACAAAAAAATTACAATGTAAATAATATCGTTTTAATAAAGGACATAAATTGTTAGAGAAAAAAAACACAAACATTTCCCTTACTTATAAAATACATTCTTCTTACATGGGCAGATCAAGAATTAAATTCTAAAAGCAATAAATCGAAAATATAAAGTTTAATACATTAATTTTTTCTTATTTTAGTAAGAAATGATTCATATAAATAAGCTATTCTAAAATCATTTTAATCAATTAACTTAGCAAATAAAAATTTTGATCTTACAATATTCTTTCAATCCTAAGCCCTATTCTTACTGTATATTATTAATTACTTGGTCAAATAACTTTTCATAAAAACGGAGGAACAAAGATGACTCTTCCTGTAAGTACGCTAATAAAACCAAAAGGAAATGCTGCGCCGCCAGAATCAATAAAAAAATTGTTTCAGTCCGGAGCTATTTCTCAAGAACAAGTTGACATGTTCTTTTTATGGATAGATAAATTAATAAAAACTGGTACTACGGAGGAGCTGAGAGAAAAAAATGCACAAGAGTTATTGCAAGCAACATTCTCACCAGATATTGCAAGAGAAGTCGCAGCTCGTATACGCACAAATCCTTTGTCTTATACCTTTTCACCTAAATATGATCCAAGTAAAAAGCTTACTGATTATTTAAAACTCGATAAACCAATTGTCTTTTATGATTTAGAAACAGATGGTGTAAACACTGATGTTCACAAGATTATAGAGATTTCTGCTATTAAGATTCATCCAGATGGACGAGTGGAAGGCCCCATAACCCAAAAAATAAACCCAGAAAGACCTATACCGTCAGATGCTACAGCTAAACATGGGATTAAAGATGAAGATGTAAAAGATAAACCTACTTTTAGGCAAGTATCTAAAGTGTTTTACGAATTCTTTGATAAGTGTCATGTTGGTGGATTTAATATACTTACTTTTGACAACAGAATTTTACAAAAAGAGTTTGAGAGAGCTGGTTATCCCGCTTTCGATTTCAATGATAAATCTGTAGTTGATGTAATGAGAATATTCCATAATAAGGTAAAAATAGAAAAAGGAACAACAAGAAAATTAACCGACGCATATAAATATTATTGTGGGCAAGATTTAAAAAATGCTCACCAGGCAGAAGCTGACATACTTGCCACGGTCGAGACATTAAAAGGACAATTTGAGGCATATCCGGATGTACCAAGAGAAGTAAATGATCTGGGTGGTTATTGTAGTAATTCTACTCCTGATTTTGTAGATCCCCAAGGGAAGTTTGTATGGATTAATAATGAGGTCGTTTTTAATTTTGGGAAATTTAGAGATAAACCGTTGAGAGAGGTTGTTGAAACAAATCGTGGATATTTAGAATGGATGCTAAGTAAAGATTTCCCCAATCACGTAAAAGATGTTATCAGCAATGCATTACGTGGACAGTATCCCTCACAAACTAAACATATAAACGGAAATGGTAGTTGTGGTGTGAATGGAAATGGACAATGTAACGGAAATGGAAAGGTTATTCTTCCTCAACCCACCGTACCGGTAACTCCTCTTCTTCCATCTGCTCCTTAATTTTTGCAATAGTTACATCTTTATAATGTAGTATAGAAGCTACTAGTGCAGCATCACAATTGGTTTCAATAAAAACCTCAGTAATATCTTTGGTTTTACCAGCACCACCTGAAGCAATTATAGGTACATCTACAGCATCGACTATTTTTTTTGTAAGTTTAATATCGTAACCATTTTTCGTACCGTCTGCATCCATGCTTGTTAATAGTATTTCACCAGCACCAAGCTTAACCCCTTTTTTTGCCCACTCAATAGCATTTAGATTTGTGTTTTCTCGTCCACCTTTAGTGTATACATCCCAAGTTTTTTTTTCTAAGTTGTATTTTGCATCAATTGCAAGAACAATACACTGAGATCCAAATCTTGTTGCCCCTTCAGTAATTAATTCTGGGTTTTTAATTGCAGCTGAGTTGATTGTGATTTTATCGGCACCGGCTCTCAGTATTTCCTTCATTTCTTTGGTAGAAGTTATCCCCCCCCCTACTGTAAATGGAATAAATACTTCATTTGCAACAGCTTCTACAATATCAAGCAGGATCTTTCTTTCTTCATGACTTGCAGTGATATCCAAAAAACACAATTCGTCAGCTCCTTCTTTGTTATAGTATTTTGCAAGTTCTACAGGATCTCCTATATCTTTCAAGTTTAAAAATTTAATACCTTTAACGACTCTACCATCTTTTATATCGAGGCAAGGAATTATTCTTTTGGCTAGCATATTAGATCCACCTCTTTTTTCTAAAATAAATCAACATAGAAATTGTAGTAACAATCATTAAAAATAATGCAATAGGATATCCCCAATGCCAGTCAAGCTCAGGCATGTATTTAAAATTCATTCCATAGATGCCGGCTATAAATGTAGGTGGCATAAATATAGTAGCAATAATTGTTAGGGTTCTCATTGCCTCGTTAATTTTATTGTTTGTACTTGAAAGATAAATCTCTAGCATACTAGAAAGCATATCTCTAAATGTTTCCAGTGTATCTATAACTTGAATTGTGTGATCATAAACATCTCTAAGATAAATCTTTGTTGAATCTTTAATTAAAATAGACTCACTTCTTTGCAGGTTGTTGATTACTTCCCGCAAAGGCCATACAGACTGTCTAAGAAGTAAAATCTCCCTTTTTAAACCATGCATCTCTTTTATGGTTTTTAAACTAGGCTTTTGAATCACTTCATCTTCGATCTGTCCAATTTTATCTCCTAAATACTCAAGTATTAAAAAGTAAT
>JAHFBD010000010.1:9375-20396 GCA_023250175.1 Candidatus Melainabacteria bacterium | reverse complement strand
GCTGGGCAATTGCATATAAATATCCACCAGAAGAAGCTGCTACAAAAGTTATATCCATTACCTGTGATGTAGGAAGAACAGGAACACTGACCCCTGTTGCAAACCTAGAACCAGTTTTACTAGCTGGAACTATTGTTAAGCGAGCAAGCTTGCATAATCAGGACATCATTGAAAAACTAGATGTTCGAGAAGGTGACATAGTAACAGTTAGAAAAGCTGGTGAAATTATTCCTGAAGTTGTTTCAGTAAATAAAGAAAAAAGACATCATAAAAACCCAAAGTACATACTGCCAAGCAAATGTCCTACTTGTGATTCAAAAGTAGAAAAAGAAGAAAATGAATCTGCCGTTAGATGTATCAATTACAATTGTCCTGCTCAAATACAAAGAAGAATTGAACATTGGTGCTCACGAGATGCAATGGATATAGATGGCGTAGGCGGTTCATTAATAGAGCAATTATTAAAAAATAAACTAATTAATGATCCTGTTGACTTGTATTTTTTAAAACAAGAAGATTTAGAATCTCTTGAAAGAATGGCAGAAAAATCTTCAAATAATGCAATAGCTTCAATTCAAAATAGTAAAAACAGAAGCTTAGATCGATTAATTTATGGACTTGGTATAAGGCATGTGGGAAAGACCATTGCAGAAATTTTAGCAATGCAATTTAATTCTATTAACGAATTATCAAATGCTACACAAGAAGAACTAACAAATATAAATGGCATAGGCCCAAAAATAGCACAGTCAATAATAGAATTTTTTAAGCTTAAAAATGCAGATGCAATTTTAAAAAAGATAACTCAAGTTAATATTAAGCCTACAATTGAAAGAAAGAAGAACAGTAACTCTAAGCTAACTGGTAAAACATTAGTAATAACCGGGACATTATCAGATTTGACACGAAGCGAAGCTGAAGGATTAATTAAGATAAATGGTGGAAGAGTAACAAGCAATGTTACTAAAAATACAGATTTTCTTATAGCTGGGGTAGAGCCAGGTTCAAAATTAAAAAAAGCTAAAGAACTTGGGATAAAAATTATAAATGAAGCAGAATTTAAAGAATTATTAGAGTAATACTAAGATACTAAGGAAAGGCATATTAAAAAATTGGTAGAATAATGTTTATCAATGGAGAGTAGTTTTTATGAAAATGTATAAAATAAATTCCTTTACAACTTTTTTATTTAGCTTTTTAGTCATTGGATTTGTTGTTTTTTTGCCAATAGTATTTATTGAATTATTATGGAATAGTACAATTGGGAAAAATTTTACAGATATTACAATAGATTTTTGGCAAGGATTAATATTATGGTTAATAGTATTGGTGTTATTAAATATTCTTGGGATATTTAAGTTTGAATTCGCAGTTCAAACAAATGATAGCTTTGATAATGAGATTTTAAGGCAAAAGCTTGATAGTATGAAATCCAATGTTGATGAGGATTCTAGAAGTAAGACAAAAACAAAGAAAGAAACTGATAAATCGAAGTAAAAGCTTAAATTTTGCTAATATAACTTTTTTGATGTCAAATTATTAATTATAAGTGCTTTTTTATATTAAAAGGCTTATCAATGAAAAGATACTTAACTATAACCTTAATCTCATACATAGTAATATTCTCTATTTTTATTACTCTTCCTGTAGAAGGGACCGTTTTATATGGTATTAAAGAACCATCTCAAGGAAGACAGGATAATAATAAAGAGTTTCAAGAAGAATCTAAAAGCAAACAAGATGGTTATACTCCTGACGAAACATTAACAACTTAAAGATCAAATAAGATCCATATATTAAGGGTAATCCTTAAAAAGAATTAATATTTATAGTTAACTTACCTCTTTTAAATATTTCTTAACCTATGCTATGTTAGAAATATGAAACTTCTTAATAAGACCATAACCTTAATAATGATTCTTTCAATTTGTTTTGTGGTGAAGATTAACCCAGGCTATTGTTCAAATGAATCCTATGAAAGGATTTTAGCTAAATTAGAAAGACAAAAAGTACAAGAGGAATCAGGTAAAGCCAATAAAAGAAAACCTCTAGAGAAGTTAGTTCTTACTTTTGAACATGAAAATCTACCTATTCTTGATGGTACATGGGTAATGAAAAAAAAATCAGTTAAAAGAATAGAAACTCCTATAAGGAAAGCAATTACATCAGTTCAGTGTAATTCAAGATTGCCATTTGAAGATAGACCATTTGAAAAAGAAGTTGTTGTTAGTCCACAAGGGCAGGACTATTTTGGATTTCACTCACTATATCCAGTTACGCAGAATGGCTATTCAAATCCTGCTCAGACAAAAAATGCAGATTATCAAACCTTTGGACTTAAAGGAGTCATTACTGCTAATGAAATTACATATAACTATACTTTAAAACTAGTTAATCACTTTGATAATCCTTCTTTCCCACGACAATTATTATTTAAGGGTAAGTTGGTATTTGAAGACATTTCAAGAAATAAAATATCTGGTACAGGCTATGAAATAGAATATACTCCTGAATGTCGTGGATATGTCAGAGATGAAATCGTGTTTGAATTAGTTAAAGAGAACTATTCAGCTGTTGCAAATAATGAGAACTAAGGTTTCTTTGTCATTGTTTTTAATGCTTCTTCAAGCGTGTTGACTTTGGCTTCTAATTGTTTTACTTTATCTGATTCAAGTTCATAATTGAGTTTAGTTTTTTCAACCTGCTTTTTATATTTGCTTAACTCAGGATTTAAAAATAAACCAATGGATATAAAATAAAATACAGTAGCTAGACTACTTAAGACACTACAAGCAAGAATTAAAAATCCCACATTAGCTTTTACACTGAGAAAGCTACTTTCTAGGGTTATAGTATTTGAAATATTAACTAAAAAAATCAGTACGATAATTACTGAGATTATTAGTGAGAGAAATTTGCTTATTGTTTTCATAGTAAACATTTTAATTGATTTACATAAATATTACAAAGCCAATACAGTAACAGTTGAGTAAAAAGCTGTTTTAAACACTGTACTAAAGCATTGTCATGAAGATATATTTAATCGTAAGTGTCACCGATAAATATTGATGCAGTTAAGCCTGACTTAAGAAATATTGTATTACTTGCAAAAGAGTACAAAAAATTTTCTAGTATGAAAAAAATCAGGTTATAAAAAAGAAGAAAGGGTAATTCAACTCAAATGAAAATTGATAGCATTAAACAGAATTTACAAAACCTAGTATTGCTTGGAAAAGAATACAGGGAAAAAGTGTCACCTCAGGAAGAAGAAGAAATTAAGAATATCAGAATAGCTGTGGAAAATGAAAAAACAATAAGTGAATATGATAAACAATTTTATAATACAATTCAAAGCTATAGAAAAAACTGGCTTGAGCAGATAGTTTATTTTAGTGAAAGAGCTTTCTTAGAGTTTGGAGAAAAGGATAGACAAGGTCGCTATGTATGGGATTATAAAAAACAGCTTGTATTAGATCCAAAGAAAATTGAACAAGCAACTAAACTATTAACAAAAGATGAATCTGAATTTTTGTTTAATTTGGTACACACATTACTGTTTTTACCTGAACAGTTTGATTTAGAAAAATTTATTGCGATTGCTAATAAATTAGATTCTATATTAGTACAAGAACAACCTGTCAAAACAAAGTAAGCATACTAGGTTAAGAATAGGGCAGCGACAATAATCCTTAGAGAAATTTAATCTTCGCTACTAGATTAAACACCTTAAATAAGCTATCTTTAAATGTTAATCAGTCTATGAAGGTTGCAAATCTATTACAGGAAACAAATAGAAACATAAGGACAATTGCTCTTACTGTAGTTCATGCTTTAAGAGATACTTCTTGTGAAAAAAAATTAGAGAAATTTACTGAAGATCCTTTCAATCTTAAATATAATAAATTTCTTTTGGCTGAAATAAATAAAACATATCCTAGTTTAATGTTTACTTTAAGCCTTTTAGTACACAAAACATATAAGCCCTATCAAGGTACAAGCTTTATGCCAAATTATTCATTAATGCAGACAGCATTTGATAATTTATCCAGTGATGAAGCCGTAATTTTTGATTCTGTAACAAGTGTTAGTGAACCCCCGCTGGTTTTAGTAGAAAATATAGAAGCTGCTAGTGCTGGTATGCCTAGTAATGATTTTAGAACTTTAAAGATCCTTACATTAATTGCACATTCATTACAGATTAATTCAGAGGTATTGCATGAATATTAATCCCATTGATGTTAAAAAATATTTAGGTTATATGATTGGTGCTGCTAAGGAGTATTGTGATGAGCATGTTAATAGTATAAAAGGTGAATATGCTAAATCTATGGGTGATAAGATGCAAGAAGATACAGAAGAAGCATTAAAATGGCTTGCACAATTTAGTAAAGAAGAGATAAAAGGACTTGTTGATAATGCATTTAAAAAAATGAAAACAGAAGGTCTTGATAATGACGAGGTATTCTTTGAAAACAATCCAGACATTCAAAAATACGCATGGGATGCATTTATGGATTCTGAAACAGCTCAGATGACACTTCAGATAGAAATATTAAGTCATGCAGAAAATATTTTAAAAATTATAAAAGAACAAACAAATGAAAAAACAAGTGTTATTTTATTGAATGTTGATAAATTATGTAATGCTGTAGAAGTAGGAATTCCATACTGGAATGAGCTTGGTACAAATTTAACTACTGATGAGTTAAACCTTCTTAGATTTGCTATAAGGAGTATATCTCTTGAACAAACATATAATAAGCTTAAGAAAGCAGGATTTCCTGAAAAAATGCTAACAGAGGTTTTTAACTCACATATATCGGAAACTATAGACTTGACTGATTTTATAATAAAGCTTGCCGGAAAAGAATCCAACTTACTTTCCCAATAATGTCTCAAATCGTTTAGGGATCTCTGTTTCCAATATTATTTCTCTTCCATTGCTGGGATGAGTAAAAACTAATCTATAAGCATGTAACATCATTGTACTAGGCTCATTTTTTTTACCATAAGTCTTATCACCAACAATAGGATGCCCAATACTTTTCATGTGAACCCTAATCTGATGAGTACGACCTGTTTCTAGGCTGCATTCAATAAATGTATATCCTTTTATCTCCTTTAAAACTTTCCAGTGAGTTATTGCAATTCTCCCACTCTGAACAATAGCCATTTTATGCCTATTAACCTTATCTCTTCCAATTGGTTTATTTATAGTACCCGTTTTATACTGAACCTTTCCATTTACTATTGCGAGATACTGTCTCTTTAGTTTTCTTTCTTTGATTTGATTTGCTATTTGAATGTGTGATTTATTATTTTTACAAACAATAATAAGCCCTGAAGTATCTTTATCTAATCTGTGAACAATGCCTGGTCGTAACACACCATTTATACCTGAAAGAGAATCTTTGCAGTGATGCAACAGTGCATTTACTAAAGTCCCATTAAAAATTCCACTGGCAGGATGAGTAACCATTCCTTGGGATTTATTAATTACAATTAAATCTTTATCTTCAAAAACAATATCCAAAGGAATACTCTCTGATTCAATTCTCATTTCTTTTAAAGATGGCATTAAAACTAATACTTTATCCCCTACACGCAGCTTGTAGCCAGCTTTTAAGAGTTTGTTATTTACTAATACTTGTTCTTCCTCAATCAATCTTTGAACCAGAGTTCTACTGATATCTTTAATTGAAGTACAAATAAAGCGATCTAATCTTTCACCAATGTTTTTTTCGGAGGCAATTAAAATTTGCTGGTTATTCATTTATCCTTTAAAAAAAACCATCCTATGAGCACTAACATAACACCAGTATCTATAAACACATCAGCCACATTAAAAATCGCAAAATCAAATAACTGTAATTCCAAAAAATCAATAACCCCATTTACCAAAAAACGATCAATTAAATTTCCTGTTGTGCCACCTAAAATACAAACAAAGCCTAATTTTGTAATTTGATTCAATTTAATATTAGAGCAAGCTATTAAATAAGAAAAAAGCACAATATTTATTAATCCAATAATCTTAAAGTAAACAGGATATTGTTTGAAAATACTAAATGCTCCTCCTGTATTCTGAACAACGGTAAATTGCATAAATCCAGGTAAAAAAGCCCTTGTATTACCTAAACCTATTTTATGATACATGAATTGTTTTGTAATCTGGTCAGCAAGGATAATTAAAATACAAAGTAAAATATAAAAGAATAAATTATGCTTACTCGAATAAATCTTCTGCATCAATACCTACAACACCTCTTTTAGAAGTTCTATAAAAATTAATAAGTTTTTTAATTTCTTCAAATTGTACAAGTTCTGTTTCTATTTTACTTAGAGCATTTGTAGTATTAAGTCCTGAGAGGTAAATAATTTTATATGCTTTTCCTAATTCTTCTCTAACACCAGGCTTTATACTTCGTCGTCGTAATCCTACTCTGTTTACCCCTCTGATTTTTGCTGGTCTGCCATCTGCAATAAAATAAGGAGGGAGATCTAGCCTGCTTCCTGTCATTGCTCCGACCATTGCAGACTCACCAATTCTGCAGTGTTGATGGATAGTAGAAAGACCACTTATAAAAACAAAATCTTCAACGACTACATAGCCAGGCAACATGGCTGAGTTTGCCATAATTACACTGTTTCCTACCTGAACATTATGTCCAATATGAACATAATTCATTAAGTAACAATCATTACCAATAGTAGTAAATCCTTCTTTTGAAGCTTTGTGCACTGTAACATATTCTCTAATTACTGTATTATTCCCGATTTTAACCCCAGTAGATTCATCTTTATAGCTTATATCCTGAGGGGGAAGTCCAATACTACAAGCTGCAATTAGTTTACAGCCTGAACCTATTTCTGTATTACCATCAATGATTACCTGAGGGCCAATATATGTTTTATCCTTAATTTCTACTCCTGGTCCTATATGAGAATAAGGACCTATAATTACATCACTGCCAATCTTTGCTTCTTTTGATACTATTGCAGTTGGGTGTATATTAGATGTTGTACAAATAGACATACGGTTAGTTTAGCATAAAAAGTTTTAGACTATAGATTTTACCTATATGATTCAATTTTCTGAAGATATAAATAAACATGCATCATTGGACCATATACTATCAGAGTCAATCGATAAAGAGATTATTGTAGATCTTGAGTACTGGCTTATTATAGTTAGACAAAATAGTAGAGCGTTAGCCTCTAGTTTAAAACGATGTTTTGATAATGCAAGAAAAAGTATGCGATATTTACTTGTTTATAATCTTGGTAAAAGCAACTCTGCTAATAACATATATATAAAAGAAGAAGAGTTAGAAAAATATCTTGAAGTCTACCTAAAAGATTACTTTGAGAAAAATGATTTTATGCATTATCGAGAGTTTGTCAGGTTATTGCGTGCATGTACTATAGATGTAGGTGGTGAAGCCAGCTCACATATTAAAGAAATGTATAATAATTTTTTCTTAGGTAAACGACTGGTTAAGGCATATTTATTAGGTAAAGAACAGTTAACTTTAACTACTACATAACTCAAATTTTTTAATTAATAACCACAAATTTCTACTGTTACTAAGCTCTTCCAAGTACTATTTTCTAAATTTACTATCAACTTTTTCTTATAAAGGCCTTTTAATAGGTGTAGGGTCAATTAGACTCTATTTTTAAGATAATTTTTTAATAAAATAAAAATTAAAGGAAAAATATATGAGTTTAGCAAATGCAGTGATTTCACTAACCCCAACTAGACTAACTCCAGGAGCGGGATTGTTAGAAAAAGCAAAAGGAAAACTTTTTACTAGAGGAGGAGCATTAGGACTTGGTGCAGCTGTAGATATGTTTTTTGGTAGTAAAGAAGAAGGAGAGCCAGGTAGGTTAACTAAAGCGGTAAATTGCATACCTATCTTAGGTAGTATTCTTACAGGTCTTTGTAAAGCCGCTGCTCCACTTATAAATATACTTGCTGTAGCAAGTATATTTGTCCCTGCTTTAATGCCAGTAGCTGCTTTAATGTTTGTAGCTAAAGGTGCTATTGATATAGCAAATGCAAACTCACTTATGGAAGCCGTCGGCGGGGGATTAAGCATAGCTTTTGCACTACCTCAACTAGGTGCATTAAAAAGTGCATGGACTACAGCAAGAGCAGCTTCTGTTAGAGCAGTAGCACAGCCAGGACAAGCATTTAATGCTGAAACTCAAAAAGCACTAATAAATAATTTTAGAAGCTCAGTACACAATCCTATTGCACAGGAATTTAAAACCGCAGGTAGTGAACTATCTAAAAATCTAAGATTGGGGAATAATCCTGTAAGATTAGATGCTGCTACAATTCAACAAACACAAGGAAGATTAACAGGTAATATTGGGAAATTAGAAAGTCAAATTGCTACCTTGCGTGGCCAAGCTAGTACACTACAACAACAAGTAACTCAAGCAACTGCTCAAAATACAGCAAATGAAGCTGCTCAAAAAGCACTAGATATAGTAAATAGAAGACTGGCAAATGCACAGAGAGCATTTACAAATACACAAGTAAGACTTAGAGCTATTGAAGATGGTGCATTACGTGTGCAAAGAGCTGAAGCTGCATTGAGAAATTCTAGAACACAATTAAATACTTTAGAGCAAGGTGCAAGAACTCAAACAGCTCATACCGTAGAATATAATTACTTTCCAACAGGAGATAACCCAGGTCAAATTAATTCATTCTTTAGAAATCTCTATGGTAATGATGCACGTTATATAACAGGTACAATTGATAGAGCAACCCCGCTTGCAAGAAGTGGATATAAAAAAGCCGGGGACTTAGTGCAACAAGCTCGTTCTAGATATGGAACACCATCAGTAACTCCACCAGTACCTTCACCTTTACCATCCTCAGTACCAGTTCCACCACCACCAGTTTCTTCTTCGCTAACTCCTCCTGTACTTAGTCCAACTCCTGTATCAGTAGGTGGTAGGGTACATACAGCGCCAGATCACCTTCTATAAAAACTTGCAGGTAAAGCATTTACTTGTATAAGTAAAAGTGTAATAATTCCATGACATGAAACTATATTCTTGTTGCTTTTTAATTATTGCTTATTTTCTTCTTACCATTAGTTGCTCGATTGCTAAAGATTTACCAGGCAAAGATCTTTTTTATAATTCCAAAGGTAAACATGGTAGTTGTAATCATTGTCATGTAAATGGAAATTCAGCTGGAAGGTGGGATTTTGAAATACAAAAAATAGACGAAGAAGACGGAAAGAAAATCCCATCATTAAAAGGAATTGGAAAGAGAAAAGATGAAGAGCAAATAATCCGCTCAATTCACTTAATGAAAAAAATGTTTAGCTTTAAATTAACAGATGAACAAATATCACAATTAGCAGAATACGTGGGAACTCTATAAGTAAAGTTATTTTCATTATTTGTGTGGTTAAAAGTTTTAAGACCATTGGTAATATTGCTTTATCACTAACATTGTTAGCTATATTTTCTTTGTCTTACATAAATTCGTGCCAAGCAGAAGAACCTAAAATACTTGATTATAATAAGCAAGATAAAACTATAAAAGTAGAAATTGAGGGAAAAGAATATACCTTAGACGTTCCTATAGAACCCACAGTAGAGATACCTAGTGAGCCATCTTTGCAAGGAAATATTGTAAAAAAACGCAAGCAATATGCTAAAGGACCTGCTAGTGCTAATGTCGGTGCAAGGCTATTTAATATTCCCACAGACAATCTTTTGCCACGAAATGGAATAGGTTTTGATTTTACACATAGATTTTCAGGACCTGTTAAAGAAGAGACAGCAAATGATTTATATGGCTTAGATACTTATGCTTATACAGGACTTGGTTTATATTATGGAATTACAAATAATCTTGAGGCTCATGTTTTTAGATCCAGTTTAACTGATGCTATTGAAGCAGGATTAAAAT
The DNA here is from genome assembly GCA_023250175.1 of Candidatus Melainabacteria bacterium. GTDB lineage: Bacteria > Cyanobacteriota > Vampirovibrionia > 2-02-FULL-35-15 > 2-02-FULL-35-15 > JAHFBD01. The sequence continues at coordinate 10,453 of JAHFBD010000010.1, read as the reverse complement.
ATCAGGTTTTTAAAGAAGCTAAAAAATTTGGTACTGGTGCACCTTTTGGATTGACATTATCTAGTGGATTTCAAAATGATAACATTCAAAACTCAATTGATTTTTATGTTCAACCAATAATTTCAAAAGTAATTATTCCAAGCTGGTTTAAAGTATATTTAGCACCGACATGGTCTGATAAATCAGCTACGATAGGAATGGCAAATTCACTCTCTGCTTCATTCTTTACTTTCTTAGATCCTAAAGAAAGAGGATATAAAAGAAGTAGTGGTACATTTGCATTGCCAATTGGGGCAGCAGTACAAGTATGGCCACACAAAGCCTCTCTTTTCGGAGAATATACTCCTATTCTGAGTGGATATAGAGAAGTTAAAAACGGATGGTCTTTTGGTTTACAAATTCTATCTAGACTTGAGACACATGTGTGGACAATTGGATTTTCAAATGTACCCTACTCCAGTTTTGGACAATTTGTTGTGGGCGGCCCATCTAATGATTGGCATTTTGGTTTTAATATTACAGCAAGAATTAAATAGCTTCATATAATATGATTTTAGTTTTTATTAATTAGGAGTATAAAATTCTATAAGTCAAGAAGTATTTTATAAAAAGAATTTTATTTTTCACCTATTCCAATCTTAATATTTTCTTTACAACAACATGCCAAGATCAAACTAATCAATGAATATTTGAGGGTAGCTAAAAAGCTAGGGGGTAACTATGTCAGAGATTAATCTAGTTGGAACAAGAGGACAACAAGGAGTAGGTGCACGTACACAAGCACAGGAAATCGAAGCACTTTTACAAGATCTAGAGCATATTATCTCTGGTAATGCAGGTCCATTACCAAGTGGACAAAATCGTAATTTAGAACAAATTCGAGGACGGTTACAACAAATACAAAGATTTATAACTCCTGAAATAAGACAGCAGCTAATTACTCAAGCCACATCAACTCAAGATAATTATGCATCTCTTATACAGGATCAAGAGCATGTACTTGAAGGTCGCCCAGGTCCACTACCAAGTGGTAGACCAGCAGCAAGTAGAGCGGTAATAACTCAAAGACTTGCACAAG
>JAHFBD010000010.1:0-9365 GCA_023250175.1 Candidatus Melainabacteria bacterium | reverse complement strand
CAAGATAATTATGCATCTCTTATACAGGATCAAGAGCATGTACTTGAAGGTCGCCCAGGTCCACTACCAAGTGGTAGACCAGCAGCAAGTAGAGCGGTAATAACTCAAAGACTTGCACAAGTGAGAGAATTGAACTCCTTTTATAATAGTTTCTTACCTAGAGATCAACAAGTTCCTTTGCTATCTCCTCGAGCTCATCGAGAGCTAGTTACTCAAGCTACATCGACCCAAGATAATTATGCATCTCTTATACAGGATCAAGAGCATGTACTTGAAGGTCGCCCAGGTCCACTACCAAGTGGTAGACCAGCAGCAAGTAGAGCGGTAATAACTCAAAGACTTGCACAAGTGAGAGAATTGAACTCCTTTTATAATAGTTTCTTACCTAGAGATCAACAAGTTCCTTTGCTATCTCCTCGAGCTCGTTGAGAGCTAGTTACTCAAACTACATCAACTCAAGATGATTATGCATTTTTGTACAAGATCAAGGGCATATTACCTCAGTGAGGTAATTAAATTTATTTATACATTCCCAACTATTTTATCAATAAGCCTTACATTCTGTTTTTTATGGGGATCCCAAACGTAAGAGTTTAACTTTTCTAATCCATCTTTATATCCTAAGTCTATAAGTGCTCTACTATAATAAGGGTTAAAAAAGAAATAGCTTAAAAGGTCACCCCTTAGATGCCCCTTTAAATTGCCAAGCTTAAATAACCAGTCTAATGTCCGAAAACTTTTTCTAGTCTCAGGATATTTATCCCAAATATCTTCTGCTATATCGCTAATTGGAACACTAGGAGAAACAAATAAATCAGGAATAATTCTCCATGGTTTATAACCATTTTTTATTCTTTGATCATTAATTCTATTAATTAATTCTGGTTCATCAATAGATTCAAGAATTTCATTGACCATACTTAATCGCTGAGTATCAAATCTAACGTGATCTAAAAATAATGCATTTAAAAGCTTCCCAACGTTTTGTAGTAAGCCTGGTTTTTCAAGACTTGCATTAGTTCTTTCTTCTGTAAAATGCAATCCAATGATTACAAGAGCATCTGCACCTAGTGTAAGAGCAGGTGCAAGTGGCGTATTTTGTCTTACTCCACCATCACAAAACCAGTCTGCATGCTCAACGTCATGATCTTTAAATTCTATAAGTTCTGATCTGAAAAATATTGGAATTGCTGCTGAAGCAAGAGCATGCGTAGCTGAAATTTTGTCTGGTACAAATCTTGTGTGAGAGTCCCGTGGTATAACACTTACACAATTAGGATCATTTGATTCATAAAATACTACAGCTCTACCACTTGAAACAGAAGTTCCGGTTATAGTTAGTGCATATATAAGTTCGTCATTGATATTTTTTCTAAGTTGCTCCCAGTTTATTTCATTCTCTAGTATTCGTTTCAATGGAGAGTTGTCTAAAAGCCCTTGAAAGTCTGGCTGCCCTAATTTAAGTGAACCAAGAAATGATCGAAGTCCTGCATGTGCCCAGTTTTCAATAAACACATGTTCTCTTTTTAATGTAAGCCAATAGTGCTCCAATCCTTCTAATATTTTTTCAACGGGCAAGTGAATTAGTGATGCTAGAAAACAAGCATTAACAGAACCAACACTTGTACCACAAATGATTTTTACTCCACCATATTTCTGTAATTCTGGAAGTAGCGCTTTTAGTACGCCAATTTCATAAGCACCTCTTGCTGCTCCGCCAGATAAAACCAATGCAATTTTTTTCATTTCATTTATATGCTCAAGACAAGCTTGAGTTTCCATCTACTGATTCTTTTCACCCGATCGCATTTGCCGAATAAATCGGACAAATGCTTTTATTTATATGACGTAAAACAAGTTTGCAGCTTCCATTTATAGCTTCTTACCCAGAAACTACTTATACCGCACAAGTGGCTTTACAAGCAAGAAATAATTATAAAATCAATGTATAATTAACAGATACAGATAATAAGGAGTAGGCATTAAGTAAATAGCCTAAATTATAAGAATGGGAAAATCGATTTTTGAAAAAGTTTGGGATGCACATATAGTTGAAGAGCTGCCCGGTAATAATTATTTGATATTTATGGATCAAATTGTTGCTCATGAGATTACAACTCCTCAAGGTGCTATTGAAATTGATGAGAATTTTGGTGGAAAACTTTATTCCTCAAATAGAATAATTGCAGTTAATGATCATGTTGCACCAGCTAAAGATACTGCTACAGCAATTCAGGCAAAAGTCCTTCGTAACTGGGCTATAAAACATCATGTGAAGCTCTTTGATATTGGAGATAATGGGATTTGTCATGTAATAGCACCAGAAAGAGGATATGTTCAACCAGGTATTACTTTGTGTTGTGGTGATAGTCATACAGGAACTAATGGTGCATTTGGTGCTTTTGCTCTTGGTATTGGGACTACGGCACAGGCAGGTGCAATGCTTGCCCAATGCTTAATTTTAAATAAACCAAAAACATTTAAGATTTTAATAAATGGAAAATTACCACGCTATGTTTATGCAAAGGATGTAATTCTTGCAATTATTGGAGAGATAACTTTTAAAGGTGGCACAGGATATGTTTTAGAATATACTGGCTCTGCTGTAGAAGCAATGTCAATGGAAGAAAGAATGACTATCTGCAACATGTCTATTGAAGCAGGTGCTACAAGTGGAATGATAAACCCTGACAATACCACCATTGAGTACTTGCAAGATAAAGAAGTTATAACAAAGGATAAAAACGAATTTAACAAACTAAAAAATAAATGGTTAAATTTTGCTTCCGATAAAGATGCAAAACACGATAAGGAAATTACAATTGATGCGAATAACTTAAAACCAAAGGTTACGTGGGGTACAAATCCTGGGGAAGTTATTGATATAGATGGAATTATTTCAGATGATGCAGATGCAAAGTCGCTTGAGTATATGGGATTACAAAAAGGGCAAAGAATTAATAACCTGACTTTAGATCAAGCTTTTATTGGGTCATGTACGAACTCAAGGATATCTGATCTTCGTGAAGCTGCAAAAATTTTAAAAGGTAAAAAAGTAAAAATTCCAACTATTATTACTCCAGGATCACAGCTAGTAAAACGACAAGCAGAAAAAGAAGGACTTCATGATATTTTTCAGGATGCTGGTGCTTTATGGACACATTCTTCATGTGGACCATGTCTTGGAATGTCTATGGGAGTAGTAGCTCCTGAATCAAGATGTATATCTTCTACAAACAGAAACTTCCCGGGTCGTATGGGGGCAGGTTCTCGTGCTCACTTAGCAAGCCCAGCAGTAGTTGCTGCTAGTGCTATAACGGGAGTTATCACACATCCAAAGGATATTTAACATGACAATAAAAGGCAAAATCTTTCCGTTAGAGAGATCAAATATAGACACGGACCAAATTATTCCTGCACGCCATTTAACGGGAATTACAAAATCTGGCTATGGAGTACATTTATTTGAAGATGTACCAGGTACTACTATTAACGATCCTAAATACAAAGACTCAAGTGTTTTATTAACTAAAGAAAACTTTGGTTGTGGTTCATCCCGGGAACATGCAGTCTGGGCAATAATGGATAGAGGGTTTAAAGCAGTTATTGCAACTAGTTTTGCAAGAATATTTGAAGAGAATTGCTATAACAATGGACTTGTACCGATTAAGTTATCACCAGAAGAAGTAGACAAGTTATTTAAAGAAACTGAATGTGAAATTGATGCCATTAATCAAACCGTGAAAACTTTAAAACAAGAAGTTTTCAAATTTGAACTTGACCCACTAAAAAAAGAATTCATTTTAAGAGGTGGATTTTTAAAATTTATGGAGTCAAAAGTATTAAAAATTAGAGAATGGGAAAAATTACATTCTTGATTTTGTAATTAATTCTTGTACCGGTATATCTACAGTAATTGGATCATGATCTGACAATCTTTCACCAAAAGCTCTGTTTGCAAGCTTTAATGTTCGTCCAAAATGTGGAGCATATGCATATGCTCCCTTTTTATCGTTTGAGTATTTTAACTTCAGTGGTTTTACAAAAAACCAATCAAGTTTATATTTTGCTATACCTAAATGTCTCTCCAATTCAAACGTTGACTTAAATCCCTTTAGCTCCCGTTCATTTGAATTACTAAATAAAGCATAATTTCCATTATGAGTTTTTTCAGGAATCCCTCTTACATCAAATGCATTACTATCATTAAAGCGAAATTCTTGTACCAGATCAAATAATTTTCTTTCTTTATTTGGCAAGATAATCGGTATGTTTTTTGTTGTTGGATCCTTGAACTGTCTAAATGCATTTGCAGTATTTAAAACCAAGCTTTGTATTGCTGTAAAAGGAGTTAATGATAGTAATGCTTGTTTTGCAATAAACTCAGGATCTTTAACCTTTTTAAAAATCTCTTTTTTTATAGATACGGGGCTGGCATCTGCACCGGTTGTATTAAGATCACCACCTATAATGACAGGATTTTTAATATCTCGTAATCTGTTTAACAAAAACTCAAACTGCTTAACCCTGCATTCAGATTTACACCTGTTTTCAAGATGAACAGAAACTGCTGTAATTATTTGTTTATTAGGAAGTAATACATTAGCTAAAACTGCAATTCTATTCCCATGACGTAACTCAGTTAAAACTCTTGAAGAAAATATTTTTTCTGCAGTTTCTCTCCGAGTTAATTCTAAAGCAGATAATTTGTTTGACTCTTCTTTATACCAGTTATAGCATTCCGGGAGTCTTATAATATGTGCATTTAAAATAGGATATTTAGAAAGAATTACATTTCCATGTAAACCCAGAAAACGCTCTTTATTAATGTTATCCAGTTGTTCTAATACTTGTTTTTCAAGATAGGTTCTTTCCTTTTTTGTGAATTGTTTTATACCCAGCTGATATGGATCTACTTCAACAAACTCTGTACCAAAAACATAACCAGCCATTAAACTATCAGCTAATCTTTTTGCAATGTTTTCATATTTTGTTCTTGGTAGTCCTATATCTGTTTCATTTAAAAATATTATTTCTGCTTTTGATAGTATTTCTATTTCATCTTGGTATTCTTTCGGAATTGATTTCCAATTAAATATCATATTGTCCGGATACAAGAAAACTTTCTCTATTAGATCAACATTAAATCCTCTTTCTATATTCCAGCTTGCTACCCTAAAAAAATCACCCAGAATATTACCGTGTAAAAAATTATTTTCTTGGGTTGGAGACTGTTGAATTATGGGTGTATGAAGTTGCTTCTCTAGTTTTTGATATAGTGTAGAGCCTTGCTTTGGTTGAGTTGTACTTAATTGAATCAGGTCATTATAGTTCAGTATGGTTGCATTGGAGTTAGTTGTTTGTTCATAGCCAATGACTGAACCTTTCAAACTATCCATTCCTAGTGAGGGAAGCTGAATAGAAAAAAACAGAATTAATAAGATCCATCTACTAATCACAAGTCTTAATCGTAACCTAAAAAGAATAATTGATATTTATATTGTAAAATCTATACTTATTAGATGTCAAAAGAAACAATAATTGCTGTTTATACTGTAAAAAACACTGGGCAGGATATAAAAAAACTAGCACAGAATATTGCTATTGGCCAAACAGTAGGTACCTGGAATGAGCTTTCAAACAATTTACGACTACAGGTTTCAAAACATTTAGCAGAAGTTATATCGGTTGAAGAGCATGAATATACATCGACTATAAAAATTGGATTTCCAATTGATAATTTTTCTAATGATATTGGGGCACTACTTACAGCTGTTTATGGAAAAATAAGTCTTATTCCAAAAATTAAACTTGAAGATATTGAATTCTCTGATAGTTATTTAAGCTTGTTTAAAGGACCAAAAGTTGGCATAGAAGGAATACGGAGTATTGTAGAGAAACAAGAAAAACCACTTATCATGAGTATCTTTAAACCTTGTCTTGGACTAACACCTAGTGAGTTAGGAAATATGTTTTACTTGCAGGCTGAAGCCGGGATTGATCTTGTTAAAGATGATGAGATTCTATATGATAAAGATTTTAATGCTGCTTTAAAACGACTTGAAGCATGTTTAGCTGCTAAAGAAAAAGCAAAAGCAAAGACAATTTATGCAATTAATTTAACCGGGCTTGCAAATGAATTAATAGATAGAGCTATTCGGCTTGAGAAAAACGGGGCAAATTGTATTTTATTTAATTATGTTTCATATGGATTACCATTGTTACAGGTTTTGCGACAAGCTATTTCTATACCTATTATGGCTCATCCGGCATTTGCTGGTGCTATGTGTTTAAGCAGCAATTCTGGTTTAAGTGAAGAGCTTCTTCTTGGGAAATTACCACGGATGCTTGGAGCAGATTTTGTGTTATTCCCTAGTCCTTATGGCTCTTTTTCATGGGATAAGGATATAACAAAAAATATTCAAAAAGAACTAACTAAACCAATGAATCATATTAAGTCGGCATGGCCAGTACCGTCTGCTGGTGTTAAGGCATCTATGGTAAGAGAAATAGTTTTAGACTTTGGAGAAAATATTGTTATAAATGCAGGTACTGCCGTATGGGAACATAAAGATGGTAGCCAATCAGGAGTAAAAGAGTTTATTTCCGAATTACAAAGCCTAAATCTAATAGCAAAATAAAATTAATGTATCTCAAATAAAACTTTCTTAGGTATTAGAAAAAGCGTTATAAAAAATGGATAAAAAATTAATAATCTTTTCAGACTTTGATGGCACAATTACAGAGCGTGATGTAATTATTACAATAATGGAAAAATTTGCTCCCTCTGAATGGGTAGAAATTAAAGACAAAGTTTTATATAAAAGAACAATAACTTTAAAAGACGGGGTTGAAAAACTTTTCAGTTTAATTGATAGTAATAAGAAAAACGAAATTATAAATTATGTAAAACAAGTAACAAAGATACGTTCTGGCTTTGATGAGTTTTTAGATTTTTGTAAAGATAACCAAACTGATTTTTATGTAGTAAGCGGTGGTTTAGATTTCTTTATAGAAGCTGTTTTAGAAAAACATCTGAGCAAATTAACAATTTTGTGTAATAAAGGAAATTTTAATAGTGAAAGGATAAAAATAGATTATAGTTATTTACCTAAAAATTGCTCTTTATGTGGAACCTGTGGTTTTTGTAAAATTGAAATTATTGAAAAATATCCCCGAGACAAATACACAAGGGTATTGATAGGCGATAGCTTGACAGATCTTTCTCCATCTAAGGTTGCAGATATAGTGTTTGCAAGATCTGATCTAATAAAATATTTAGAAGAAGAAAAAATACCATATATTCCTTTTCAGACTTTTTATGATGTAATGGATGAATTGGTAAAGAGGGTCTGATAATATATAAATAAGAGGAAATAATATTACTACTACAAATACAATTGAAACCAATCCAAAAATAACCCAGGCAAGTTCGGATTTAATAACAGTCAGTAAAAATTTCTACAATCGTGGCTGGATGCTTGGTACATCAGGCAACCTTTCCATTTTAATTGAAAATGAACCCATTCAGTTTTTAATTACAGCAAGTGGAAAAGATAAGGGTGAATTAACTAAGGATGATTTTTTACTTGTGGATGAAAATGGAAAGTTGATCATTATTAATGATGCACTAAGTACACACTTACAACCATCTGCTGAAACTCTTTTACACAGCACTGCTTATAAGCACACACAGGCTAGAGTAGTTTTTCATGTGCATACTACCAATTCAACACTGTTATCAATGTACTCTAATCTTGAGTTTTCTAATCTTGAAATGCTAAAGGGGCTTGGGTTTAAAACTCATGATGTAAAAGTAATTATTCCAGTTATTGAAAATAGTCAGGATATGCAATATTTAGTAAACATACTCCCCTCGTATATAAGTGAAGACGTACCAGGATTTATTTTAAAAGGACATGGTCTTTATGCATGGGGTAAAACAGTACAAGAGGCTAAAAGACATGTAGAAATATTTGAGTTTTTATTTGATTATAAGGTGAAAGAACTTAGTTTAAAAAATTAAGAGAAATAGTACTCTTAATGATTAACACCAGGTTAAACCAGGTTATATCAGATTAAACAATTCTAATCTTATTAGCAAAGTATTAATTGTAGCTCTATCCTTTACTTTGTATTTAATGGGTAATGGATAAAAAAGCCTACTAATTTACTATTTCTATGGATATAAACAATAATCCTGTATCTCAGTTGCGGCCAGTTTTAAATACTGCGCAGTCATCTAGTCTAAGTGTAGAAGAAAGTCCTTCTGCAACTTTACCTGCTTATTTATATGAGCCTTCTTTAGAAAACTATGTAGCTTTTATAATTGCTCAAGGTATAACACCGATCCTAAATGAGGGGACTAAAACACTTCAATCAATGTGTACTTCCTTAACTCAATCCCAGAATGATTTATGGGCTTGTAGTGCAACAAGCTCTTTTACAAATAGTGAAAATCAAAATGACTTGATTTCTTTTTTAAAGCAGCAAATAACATGTCAGCTTAAAAACTTACAAAAAACTGTACAACTCAGCGATGAAGAAAAGATCTTAGTAGATAATCTAGAAAAATATATTGAAGATTTTAGGAGCTTATCGAAATTATTAAATGATCCTAATAAGTATGATACAGATGAAAACCTGATTAAAATTGCTATTTTATATACTTTTGATCACATGAAAAATGCTTATGAATTGGTGATTGAAAAAGGTTTATTTAATCGTTTCCAGAAAGAACTTAAAGGAAAAGAAGAAGTTGAGAATATTTTACAAAACGATTGTATAGATGAAGCTAATAATATAACTGATGCTAATAACAATGAACCTACTCCAACAGATTCTATACAAAATGGACTCACTGCTCAAAGTGTCACAAGGGTAGAAAAGCTAAAAATACAAAATACACCTGGAGCCATGACATTTATTGGAAAGGTCTGGGATAAAGGAGAAGGAGAGGGTTTATATGTTAGAGAAGTAATGTCAATAATAAACCAAAAAGGGGAGCAGTTAGTAGAACCTATAGGACTTCAAGTAGCTAATTTAAAGCATTTTGAAGACTTTACAGATCTACCAGAAAGAAAACAAGGACAAATTGATGTGGAACTACCACTTGCTCTACAAGACAGCAGTTCTGATAGTGTTATAACATTGCCAACACGTCTTGGATATACTGTAACTGATATTGGATTTATTGGTGGAAATAGTAAAAACATTGTAGTTGAAAAAGATGCCTTTGGAATAACTTATTTAAAAAATGTAGATAGTGTTCAAACAGTAAAATATAGGCTAACTAAAACACCATTAAAACCAATTCAAGATATTCCTGAACATTGGCAAATGGCTTTTAATAGTAGTGATTTAGA
>JAHFBD010000163.1:4657-5429 GCA_023250175.1 Candidatus Melainabacteria bacterium | reverse complement strand
AAGCTTCACCAGTAATAAAGAATATTTTATTCATATGTCTAATTTTAGTACACAAGATGCCCAGATGTCTTTGTTTAAAAATACAGAGCCTTTGGCTTTTAAAATTAGACCTAAAACAATAAATGATATTATTGGTCAAAAGCATTTAACTGTTAATAATGGATTTTTAAGTTATTACTTAAAAAATAATGCAGCTTGTTCAATTATTTTATGGGGACCTCCTGGAACTGGAAAAACTTCTATTGCTAATGTAATAGGTTTAAATTTACGAAAAGAGTTTATTTCTTTAAGTGGAGCTAGTACATCGATTGCAGAATTACGGGACGTGATTTCAAAAGGAAAACATAATCCTTCTGGAGTTGTTTTGTTTATAGATGAAATACATAGACTAGCAAAAAATCAGCAAGATGTTTTATTAGAACCTATTGAAACTGGAATTATAGTTTTAGTAGGTACTACTACCGAAAATCCACATATTTCATTAACAAGAGCATTACACTCCAGAGTAAAAGTTTTGGAATTAAAGCCACATGTTGAGAGTGATTTAGAAGAGGTAATTCACAGAGCCTTATCACATCCAAGTGGATATATGGAGTATAAGATTACCCGAGAGGCTATTAAACTGTTAGTTAAAAGCTCTAGTGGAGATGCAAGAAGATTGCTTTATAATTTAGAAGAAGCTATTAAACTTGTTTCCAACTTTGAGATTGATGAAAAGGCTATAAATAGTGTTTTAGAAAATACTCAACTTCAAATAGGAATAGATGCTGAA
>JAHFBD010000163.1:0-4647 GCA_023250175.1 Candidatus Melainabacteria bacterium | reverse complement strand
CATTACAAAAATCGATTCGTGGCTCAGCTCCTGATGCTGCTTTATACTGGCTTGGAAGATTGCTTGCTGGTGGTGTTGATCCTGTGCATGTAGCACGAAGAGTGCTAGTTACTGCGGCTGAGGATATTGGTCTTGCTGATAATAATGCTTTAACTGTGGCTGTGAATTCATACCAAGCAGCACAAATCCTCGGTATGCCAGAAGCCAGAATACCATTGGCTTATGCTGTTATTTACCTGTCACGTGCTCCAAAATCAAATACAGTTATAGTTTCAATAGATAAAGTCTTGAAAGATGCGACAGAACTTACTCCTTATCCTGTTCCCATGCATTTAAGAAATATAGGTGGTGAAGGGTATAAATACCCACATTCGTTTGATAATTGTAAGGTAGTACAAGATTATTTACCCAAAGAATTAATCTCTAAAAAATATTTTGAGCCAAATGAAAGAGATAACCAAATAAAAGGATAAAATAAAAAAATGCTAACTAGAAAATTTCTTTTAAACCTAGAAGAAAATTTAAAAAAGAGTTTTTGTGTAACCGATATTGAAACGACTGGCCAAAAACCAGAAGATTCTGAAATTATTGAGTTAGCAACTGTAAAAGTTGAAGATGGAAAAATAAAAAACACTTTTTGTTCATATATCAAACCCAAATTTCCTATTCCTTCCTATATAACTCAAATGACAGGGATTAAAGATGAAGATGTGAAAGATGCACCACCATTAAAAAAAGTGTTAAATGACTGGTTAAGTTTTATTGAAGGTTCAAATTATTTCTGTGCACATAATGTAATGTTTGATTATGATTTTATTTATAAGCATTTACAAGATAATAAAATATCCCTGGATGTTTTAACTCCCTTGAAATTCTTTTGTACGGTAAAAGCAACACGTGTATTGTATCCTGAGTTGGAAAGTAGAAAATTAGGCGATTTAATTAAACATTTTAAACTTACTACAGAAAAGCGCCATCGAGCTTTAGATGATGCAATGGCTACAGCGAAAATTTTACTTATTTGTTTTGAGAAGATCGTAAAGGAGAAAACAAAACTACTTTCTAAAGTCGAAGACTCCCAACAAGATAAATTAAAATCATTTGAAGTTGCTGAATATTTAAGTGTGCCTAAAGAAAAGGTATATCAAATGGTACAATCTGGACGGCTTAATGTTGTTGAGACTTATACTACCAGAAATGGTTATGAGGGATATTTGTTTTTAAGGAAAGATATTGAAGAGTTGGTCTAGGTAAGTAAATCAATTCCTTTGCCTACGCCTAAAATATGAGCTCCTGTTTGAAGTAATGAAATAGCTTCTTCTTTTGTCCTCACTCCACCAGAGGCTTTAACTCTAATTTTCCCTTCACCATATTGATTTAGCTCTTCTAGAGTTTTTTTGATAATTTTTACAGCGTTAATATTTAAGAACTTGTTTTCAGCAAATCCGGTTTTTGTTTTTATAATTAAATTTCCATTTTCTTCATTTGCAATTTTGCTTATTGCTTGTACTGCATTTTTAATTAGCTTTTCATTTAGTAAATCGACTTCAAGAATGATTTTTAAAGGCTTGCCTTCCATAGCTTTTGTTACAGCTTTTAAATCCTTTTTAAAATTTCTAATATTTCCTTCTTGTAGATATTGATAGTTAGCTACAATATCGATTTCATCAGCACCAAGCTTTAAAATCTCTCTTATGTCCTTAACCCGGGTTTTAGTCAAGCCTTTTCCATGAGGAAAATCGCATACTGAAACTGTTAGTACTTGAGTGTTTGAAAGCAAATCTTTCACTAATGAAATGTTGCAAGGATGTACAACAATAGATCTGAAGTTATGTTTTATTGCAATATCAACAGTATTTTTAATTTCTTCTGGAGAGATCATATCAGGACGCAGAATGCTTTGATCAAAAGTTTTTGCTAAGGCAAGATTATCTATCATTGGTCCACCTTTGGTTTTTTATTTTAGACAGTGACTTCTTCTACCAGAATCTCTTCTTCAGTGTGTTTTGAGACAGATGCTACATAATCTTCTTCATCGAGTTTTTGTAGACGAACTCCTGTTGCCATTCTACCTTGACAGCTTATATCAGCGGCTTTTGAACGTAAAACAATACCGTGAGCTGAAGCAATTATAACTTCATCGGTTTCTTTTACAACATTTAATGATGCAAGGTGACTATTACTAGACTTAAATTTAGTACCAATTAAACCAACACCTGCTCTGTTTTGTATTCTAAATTCTTCTAACTCTACTCTTTTTCCAAACCCATCAGTTGTAACTAATAGAACATGCTCTTTGGAGTCAGGAGGGAAAGCGGCAAAGCCTACTACATAATCACCCTCACGTAGGTTTATTGCTCTTACACCACGAGCAGTTCTTCCTAGTGGTCTTAAATCATCCTCACTAAATCTTAAAACCATACCATCGTATGTACCAATAATTATATTATCTATTCCATAACTTCGTCTTACCCAACCTAATTGATCCCCGTCATCAAGGTTCATTGCAACAATACCAGATCTTCTTACACTTTCAAAATTATCCATTGAAATCTTTTTTACAATACCTTGTTTTGTAAGCATTACAAAATAATTGTCTTCTTTAAATTCGCTAGCTGCATAAATAGCTGTAATTTTATCGTTTTGGCTGATAGAAATCAGATTGAAAATTGCTTGTCCTTTGTGTTGAGTGCTTCCTTCAACAATGTCATAGACTTTTGAGCTGAATATTGATCCTCCTTGAGTAAAGAATAAAAGGGTTTCATGCATGTTTGCAATTATAAAATGTTCTACAGCGTCTTCATCTCTAGTTTTCATCCCCCCTTTACCACGGGTGGCTCTGTTTTGTTTTTCAAACTTTGTTAGTGGAATACGTTTAATGTATCCTCTTTCAGTTAGAAATACTACCATTCGTTCATTTGGGATTAAATCTTCTTCAGAAAACTCTTCAAGTTCAGCCACAATTTTAGTTTTTCGAGAATCTGAATTTTTCTTTTTTATTTCAGTTAGCTCTTCTTTAATAATATTTAAAATTAATTGTCTCTCAGATAAAATTTTCTTTAACTCTTTAATTCTTTTATTTAAGTCTCTATTTTCTTTCTCGATTTTTTCACTTTCAAGCCCAGTTAATCGTCTTAACTGCATTTCTAGAATAGCGCTAGCTTGAAGATCATCAAGATTAAATTTCTTTATTAATCCTTCTTTTGCTTTGTCTGTATCTTCTGCATTTCTTATCAGTTTAATTATTGCGTCAATGTTTTCAAGAGCAATTAATAAACCTTCTAAAATATGTACTCTTGCTTCAGCTTTTTTAAGCTCAAACTTACATCTTCTTGTAATGATTTCAACTCTATGCTCAACAAATTCATTTAAGATTTCTTTCAATTTCAGTGTTTTAGGTCGTCTTCCAACCAATGCTAAGGTGTTTACAGAAAAAGTTTCTTGTAGCTGAGTGTGTTTATATAAATTGTTTAGAATAACATCTGGTTTTGCATCTCTCTTAAGCTTTACAACAACACGTAAACCGTCTCTTCCAGATTCGTCGTTTAGATCTGCAATTCCCGTAAGTTTTTCGCTTTTTACGAGGTCAGCAATTTTATTAATTACTGCTTCAGGTCCTACTAAATAAGGAAGTTCAGTTATTACTATTCCTGTTACCATTCCTCTTCCAGAGCTGCTTGGTACTTCTTCTATTGCAGCTTTACCACGCACTGTAATGGAGCCACGCCCAGTTTCAAAAGCTTCCTTTATTCCACTAAGTCCCATTATCTGACCACCAGAAGGAAAATCAGGTCCTTTTACATGTTGCATTAAACCATCGGTTGTAATGTCTGGGTTATCAATTAATGCAATAGTTCCATCGAGTACCTCACTTAAATTATGAGGAGGAATATTAGTAGCCATACCTACAGCAATTCCACTTGAACCATTTAGAAGGAGGGTTGGAATCCTTGAAGGTAATACTACAGGCTCTTTTAAGCTACCATCAAAATTATCAACGAAGTCAACAGTCTCAGAGTCAATATCACTCAATATCTCCATAGAGAGATTAGTGAGTTTAGCTTCTGTATACCGCATTGCAGCTGGTCTATCATCAAGTGAACCAAAATTCCCGTGACCATTAATTAATGGATAACGTGAGCTAAAAGGTTGAGCCAATCTTACAAGTGCTTCGTAAACAGCAGTATCTCCATGAGGGTGATATTTACCTAAAACTTCACCGACTATACGAGCACATTTTTTATAAGGTTTATCTGGTGTTAAACTTAATTCGCTCATAGCAAATAGAATTCGTCTATGAACTGGCTTTAAGCCATCTCGAACATCTGGAAGAGCTCTACTTACAATGACACTCATTGCATAGTCTATAAAACTACGCCTCATTTCATCTTTAATATCAACCTCTACTACTTTTCCAGCATTTGGTTGGGGAGTGTCTTTAGCCATAGACTAATATTTTAACGTATTTTTAAAGGTCATGACAGTAATAATTACAATATTTGGATGTAATGACAGTTGATATAATTCATTTGTTATGAGTTTACCGAAATATGTCCATGGGCGACAGGAAGATTTGCCAAAGACTTTGGCTTCTAGGGTTTCTTATTTAAGAAATGAAAGACAATTGCATATTGCAGAATTATCTCT
>JAHFBD010000009.1 GCA_023250175.1 Candidatus Melainabacteria bacterium | reverse complement strand
AAGATATCTAAAACGATTAGGCTATACAGTTGAAGTGCCTATGCTCTCTGGTCATGGTGCAGGACATGAAGAGTTATTAGCAACTAAATGGCAAGATTGGTTAAACGGAGTTCGTCAAAGTTTAAACAAGTTAACGGTAGAGTGTGAACAAGTAGTTATTGTTGGATTATCTGTCGGGGGATTACTTGGTGTAATGTTAGCTTCTGAAAGCTCAAGAGTAAATAGTTTAGTTTTATTGTCTGTTGCTTTAGGTATTCCTGGTACAAACACTCCGGCTAGCCGACATTTACTCCCATTAATGTTTAAGTTTCCTTTTTTAAGAAGATATATATTTTGGAGAGAAGAGCCCCCATATGGACTTAAGGATAAAAGACTCCAACGAAACATAACTCGTACCATAGAGGCATCTAAACGTCGGGAAACAATTCGCTATGGGCTTTTTAGAACTTATGTTGATACTCTATATCAACATAAACTTCTTGAACAAGAGGTTTGCAAAAAAGCAAATAAAGTTACTTGCCCAACACTGATTGTTCATAGTCTTGAAGATACAATGCTAAGTATTCAAAATGCTACAAAGATGTATGGATATTTAGGAACAAACCATAAATCAATTAAATTAATTACGGGTTGTGATCACGTTATGACTGTTGATTTGCGAAAAGATGATGTAGCAAGAATTGTTGGGGATTTTATTTCTAATATTACTGAAGCTGAAACCAATAATATAAAAGTTAAGAATATTAAAATAAAAGACAAAGACTTTACCTGCGAAGTATATCCTTATTTAAATCCACTTTCCAGGAGTGATTGGAAAAAATTATTTCCTGCTCTTCCTGATCCACCTGAAATGATAACCTTAACTCAGCGTTCTGGTTTTGATGGCTTTAATTTTCATAGCATACTTGTAAAGTATGAAGAAAGACCGATTTTACTGTTACCATTATTTGAAACAACTTATAACATATCAGATATGTTGAACCTAAATGCTAGAAAATTATTTCATAGCATTGCTAATCATTTACCAAAGCTTCTTTCGCCAAAAATTTTAGGAGTGGGGTTTGTTGAAGGAGAATGGGGACAAATTGGTTTTGATCAAGCCATAGACAAAAATATTTTAAGTTCTGCTTGGGATATGGCTTTAGAAACATTGCATTCATTAAGTACAGGATTAGATATCGATATTAACTCCTTTATATGCTTTAATACAGAAAGTGGTAAAACAATACCAATCAATAAGCTAAAAGATTTTACAAATGTTTCGGGACTTCCATGTGCACAATTAGAAATCAAATTCAATAACCTTGAAGAATATATAAATTCATTATCCAGTAGCATGCGAAAAGACTTACGTAGAAAAATGCGAGTAGCTGCCGATGTAAAAATTATACGAACTAAAAATATCAAGCCTCATTTAGATACCATTTATAATTATTATCTCAATCTTGTAGAGAAATGTGATTTGGTTTTAGGAGTTCATCGACCATCATTTTTTGAACATGTCTGTGAATTAGTGCCTGGTGCAGAATATGTACTTTATTTTATTGGTGAAAAGCTAATTGGTTTTAAGCTCAACATTGTAAATCAAGAATACTTGCTGGATAAATACTTTGGTATGGATCCTGCTCTGGGTAAAACATATAGTATTTATTTCATATCAATGCTTGAGAACATTAGATATTGTATTGAAAAACAAATACCATTATTAAATGCTGGTCAATCTGAGAAGGAATTAAAAGCACGTTTTGGTTTTAGCTTTATTCCAAGTCTTATATTATTCAAACACAAAAATTTATTCGTCCATAATCTACTTGGTATATTTAAAAAACAGCTTTCATATGAATCTACTACACCTCTTACAAATGTTGAGCTTGGTACATATTGGAAAAATTTAATTTAAACAATAATAATGAAACTTATTGCTACTATACCATTTATACTTTGCATAATTTTTGAGACATTACAACAACTTTCTTATAGTCAGGCAGGGAAAAACTCTAATACTAAAATTAAATTTCTCACACTTGGTGTAGGTTGTTATTTTATGATGCTTGTGACATGGTATTGGCTGTTAAATCTGCTGCCACTTGGAGTAGCAACACCACTTATGGGAGCAAGTTATATAACTGTTGCTTTAGGAAGCAAGCTTTTTTTTAAAGAACAAATAACTCTGGTTCATTGGGTTGGAATAATTGCCATAATAACTGGGCTTGGAGTTATTTCTATAAGCCAATGATAAACTTTTTAAAACGTAATTTGTCTATTTCTTATTGCCTATTCATAATGCTATTTATTATAGATACTTTAAGTATGATACTTCAAAAAATTGCTGCTATTCATAGCCATGGATTAGGTCTTAGCTATTATACAAACCTTATAATGCAATATTGGGTATGGGTTAGCTTAGCATTAGCTCCTATACATCTATTAATTTGGACAAAGATTCTTTCACGAATAAAACTTAGTATTGCTTATCCAGTGTCTAGCCTCAGCTATCCATTAACTATGCTTGCAGCTCAGTTTATACTAAAAGAACATTTGAATCTTGATGTATGGATTGGTGCAATGTTGATTACTATTGGTGTTGCAGTTGTAAGTGGTAAAATGAGAACAAACTAAATTCACATTTTATAAAAATGAACATTGACTTACAGCAAAACAAAATACAATACCCATCTACTTTAAGTAAGACAGATCCTCTGAGTTTTTCCACACAAGAGTTTAATATATCATTTGCTCGTGAAGAATTAATTAATGAAATTTTTGAAGCCCAAGCAAAAATCTCTCCAAATAAAACAGCAATAATATCTCAAGATATAAGACTTAGTTACAAAGAGCTGGATGAGGAAGCAAATCATTTAGCACAGTTACTGCAGTCTAAAGGAATTGGTAAGAAAAAAGTTGTTGCTATTTATCTTCCTCGGGGTTCAGAAATTATTATCACACTATTAGCTATTCTTAAAGCTGGTGCTACATACTTACCGCTTGATAGTAAACTTCCAATGGATCGAGCTGGTTATAGTATTGCCGACAGTGGAGCCACCTTACTAATAACAACTCCAGAATTGATTCCTAATAAAAGTAGTATATCCACAGAGGTACTTTATTTCCAAACAATAATTTATGAAGCAAAATCATTTCCCAAAGAAAAACCCAGCAAGGTAGAGACACAAGCAACTCCTAATGATATTGCGTACATTATTTATACATCTGGAACTACTGGTAGGCCAAAAGGAATTAGCATTTCTCATAGGAATATTTGTAATTTTACTAGAAGTGCGCAATCTGCATATATGCAAATCATCCCTGACGATATAGTTTTTCAAGGATTTTCAATAGCATTTGATGCCGCTCAAGAGGAAATTTGGCCAACATTTCTTGGGGGTGGAACACTCTATATAGCTAATGAAAAAGAAGTGATGTCCGGAGAAGATCTTGCTAATGTTATAAATACCAATGGTATTAGTGTTCTTTCCTGCGTACCAACTCTTGTAAGTATGATAAAAGAAGAAGTGCCAAGTCTTCGTTTACTTGTTCTTGGAGGAGAAACTTGTCCGCCTGAACTAGTAAAGCGCTGGTGGAAACCAACAAGAAAAATTGTAAATAGTTATGGACCAACTGAAACCACGGTTGCTTGCACATATATGTTTTGTACACCTGATACAAAAGTTACAATTGGAAAATCTCTCCCGAATTACTATTGCTATGTTTTAAATGATGAGCTTAAACCAATACAAATTGGAGAAGTAGGAGAACTGTGCGTTTCTGGCATTGGTATAGCCCAAGGATATTTAAATAATCCAGAACTTACTACTAAGAAATTTATTGCTAATCCTTTTTATAAGGTTGGATTTCATAACCCTACTTTATATCGCACGGGAGATTTAGCTTCCTGGACACCAAATGGAACCCTAGAAATACTTGGGCGTAATGACGAGCAAATTAAGCTCCGCGGTTACCGCATTGAAATAAGTGAGATTGAAGAAATCTTACTTAAAAATCCTAATATTCAAGCAGCTGCAGTTTGCATACGGAATGATATTAAAGGGATAGATCAACTAGTAGCATTCGTTGTTCTAAAACAAGGCTTTAATATAAATCGACAAGAACTAATTCAAATGATGAACAAAAATTTACCTCATTATATGGTTCCTCACACAATAGAAACACTTAATAAACTGCCTTTACTTGTTAGTGGCAAAATCAATCGCTCAGCACTATTACACTTAAAAATCTTATCTACAGAAACCAACAACAAGATTACGTTACCTAAAAATATTCAAGAAAAAGATTTGCTTAGAGAATGGAAAAAACTTTTTCCTAACAAAAATATTTCTACTAATGATAATTTTTTTACTGATCTTGGGGGGCATTCTTTGCTCGCTGCACGCCTCATTTCAAAACTAAGGAGTTATTCGCATTATTCTCATGCATCAATGCATGACATTTACAAAGCACAAACAATTAGTGAACTAGCAGAACGGTTAAAACAAACACCGGGACAAAATAAGACAAATAAAGAAGATAAAATAAATAACCAAACTTCTCAAATAAGATATTATTTATGCGGAATAGCTCAAGCTTTTGGTCTTACGATAATTTTAGGGATTTATGCCCTTCAAATATTACTTCCTTATCTTACTTATGCTTTGTTAGTTTATAACGATGTGCCTGTTATCAGTTCTATTCTAGCTAGTGTAACTGCTTGCCTTAGTTCTATACCCATTATCTTGCTAATCACGCTTGCTTTAAAATGGCTTATTGTTGGCAAGTTTAAACAAGGTGATTACCCACTTTGGGGGACATATTACTTACGCTGGTGGTTTATTAATAGATTACTCAATGTTACACCTGTTAGCTTATTTTCAGGAACACCTTTCATTGCAATATATCTTCGTTTGCTTGGTGCAAATATAGGAGAGAATGTAATCATTCAGCGTGTTCAAATTAGTTCTCCTGACTTAATTACAATTGGCAACGATACAATCATATCAAACTGTGCAATTTTAAGCACCAGTAATATTGAAAATGGTTTTTTAAAACTACGATGTATTTCAATAGGGGCTGGGTGTTATATGGGTACAACCAGTGTTGTATCTGGTGAATCAGAAATTAAAGATGGGGCAATACTTGGCAATCTTTCCTTTTTACCTGCAAAAACAATTATTCCTTCAAATGAGGAGTGGCATGGCTCTCCAGCTAAGAGGAATAGTAACCGATCATTTCCACTATATAATCCAAATTTACAATCACATAAAATCAAACGTTTAGTTTACGGGGTAATCTTTTTTATGCTTGCCCTTAGTATTAGGGGACTTCTGTTGCTTCCTATATTACCAGGTATTGTGTGGCTAAATTATCTACAATTAAGCTTTGACTATGAGTGGTATGATTTTTTATATTTAGTTAATGTGATGGCTTTAGTTCCATTATTGTTAACATCTACATGCTTATTAGTTGCTCTTATAAAATGGACTGTTTTAGGGTATCTTAAGCCAGGAGTTTATAAGCTTTATACAGGGTTTCATATTCGCAAATGGTTTTTAGATGAATTAATGCATAGTAGCTCAGATTTAATCAATACTTTTTATGCCACATTATATTTAATACCATGGTTTAAACTACTTGGGGTAAAAGTAGGTGAGAGAGCAGAAATATCCACATCTCCAGAGATTGCATTTGATTTGGTTTCAATTGGACAAGAAAGTTTTGTTGCGGACTTATCAACGTTATGTGCACCACGAGTTTATAATAATGAGTTTACTTTAGCTCCCACAATTATTGGGCAGAGAGCTTTTATTGGCAATAATTCGGTACTATCTTCGGGTACCATAATTCCAGATGGAACTTTAATTGGTGTACTTTCAGTTCCTCCAAAAACTGATGAAGATTTAAACCGTTCAAATGTTTCATGGCTAGGCTCCCCTGCTATTTTTCTTCCAAGACGAGAACACAAAAATGGTTTCACAGAAGCAACGACATACAAGCCATCA
Organism: Candidatus Melainabacteria bacterium; assembly: GCA_023250175.1. GTDB lineage: Bacteria > Cyanobacteriota > Vampirovibrionia > 2-02-FULL-35-15 > 2-02-FULL-35-15 > JAHFBD01. Next base: position 14,654 of record JAHFBD010000009.1, on the reverse strand, counting down.
CGGAAACTTTACTTGCAAAGACTTTTTATAGAATATTTTCGTATAACACTTCCATTAACTACAACAATCATATTAATCTCATTATTATTTTCACTAATAGACAACCTACTAGAACAAGCAAGCGTTTGGCAAACAATATTATTATTTCCGGTATTATACATGTTTATTTGTGTGATTATTGTATTTCTGGCAGTTACAATTAAAAAACTACTTGTTGGCAAATATTGTGCAATAGAAAAACCTTTATGGAGCAATTTTGTTTGGCGCAATGAACTCCTTACAACTTACTATGAAAATACCTTGGTACCATTTTTTCTAGATCATCTTAGAGGTACTCCATTTATCAATATTTTCTTGCGTATATTAGGATGTAAAATTGGTAAGAGAGTCTTTATTGATACCACAGACATCACGGAGCATGACATGATCACAATTGGTGATGATGCAATTATTAATGAAAATGCTACTTTACAATCTCATCTTTTTGAGGATCGTATTATTAAAATAGGTCCTGTTACCATTGGGGCTAATTGTTCAGTAGGATCACTTTCAGTTATTCTATACAATACAGAGATGCAAGCAGGCTCAGAACTTGGGGATCTTTCTGTGTTAATGAAGGGTGAAACACTCCCGAAAGATACGAAGTGGCAAGGGCTACCAGCACATAAAATAGTATGAATAACAAACTAAAGGAACAAAAACACATTCGGTTGTTTTCAGCTTGTTCAGTATTAGAATCTCTTTATAAAAAAGATACTTTTTCACCATTAGAATATGCTGTATTGTATAAGGATTTTGAAGAGCCCATTGATATAAGTGCATTAGCTCATCTATGGCTTTATCCAGCATCAGATCGTACTATGCCAGCATTAAATAATCACTTAAAAAAGGCACTTAATAAAATTGCACAGCTTCTTCCATCCCAAGTAATTCAACCAACCAGTATCCAATTAAAAAAAGATACTAATGGGAAACCTTATTTTGCGCCCCCATATGAAAAAATGGTTGTTAATTTTTCTTATACAAATGGGTTTGGTTTACTAGGCTTAAGTACCAAAGCAGCTATTGGCATTGATATAGTTGAGGTAACAGAATCATTTAAAATAAGCGGGGTTGTAAATTCACTATTTCATCCTTCAGAGCAATTGTTTTTCAAAACTTTAGATCCAGTTAAAGCTAAAAATTGGTTTTTTAATGTCTGGGCACTTAAAGAAGCTGTTCTTAAATCAACAGGTGAAGGAATAGCATTTGGCAGACTTAGCAAGGTTCTTATTGAGCTAAGAAATGAATCATATACCATCAAAGATGGTCTCCAGAATAAAGAAACTATTGCTGGAAGTATGACTTTTAAGAGAAATGATATTGAGTTTATAATAGGAGTTGCAGTATATGATTCGTAAAAAATCAATAACAATATTCATTTTTTTATTTTTTTATTTTTCAAATTTTGCTTTTGCAGAACAAGGAGTATTAAAAACTATTTCTTTACAAGACGAACCTAGTAAAGTAGTTATTAATACAAAATTGAATAAAATATACATACCTCACAAGGAGGATGATTTAGTTACGGTTATAGATGGAAATACAGATGAAGTTGAATCTACTTTTTCTATCAATGGTGGTCCTAATGGTTTAGCTATAAATAAAAGAAATAACAAAGTTTATATAGTATCAGAAAACGGGGGTAAGCTTCAAATCATAAACTCAACAGACAATTCAATATTAAGATCAATAAGTGTAGGCTCAAAACCTCTTTCAGTTGCTATAAACTCAAGAACAGGAAAAGCTTATGTTGCAAACTCAAATTCAGACAATATTTCTGTAATAGATTCTGGTGTAAGAAAAGTTATTAACAAAATATCTGTAGGAAAGAATCCTGTTGATTTAGCTATAGATGAATCCAAAAATCATATTTTTGTTATTAATCAAGATTCTAAAGATCTATTTGCTATAAATGGAGATTCTAACAGTACTATTAAAAAAGCTTCGTTAGGCAGTAGTCCTCACTCAATTGTATTTAACCCATTTGATGGAAAGGCTTATATTTCGAATCAAGGGAGTAATAATGTTTTTTCTGTTGAATTTAAAAAAAGACTTTTCCTTACTTCGATTAAGACTGATGATTTTAAGGCTGGTGAAACACCTAGTGGATTAGCATTAAATAAAAAAGGAACCAAGCTATATGTAGCAAATAGAGATTCGGATAAAGTAAGTATTATAAATCTAGATAGTAAAAAAATAGAGAAGACTATTGATGTCGGTGAGGGTCCTACACAGCTTGCTTTTAACTCAAAGACAAGTAAGCTATATGTTGTTAACAGAAAATCAAAGACAATCTCTATTATAGGAGAGCTTCCTGAGACCACACCTATGTCACCACCCTAATATAGTTAAATGCATAATAACATCGAGAATTTCTGGAGCATTAATCCTCAAGATTTAATTAAATCTCTCGAATCTACTCATAATGGACTTTCAGGAGAAGAAGCAAGTAAAAGGTTAAAGAATTTAAAATACCAGTTACTAAATAAAAGAGAACAGACAAATGGGCTATTAATATTCTTAAATCAATTTAAAAATCCTATAATTCTCATTCTTATTTTTGCAGCAGTTTTATCTTTGTTCCTTCGTGATTTTACAGATAGTTTAATTATTTTAATCATTGTCTTTCTTAGTGGAGTACTTAGTTTCTTTCAAGAATATAGTGCTTCGAATGCTGTAGATAAATTACTGTCCTTGGTTAGGATAAAAATAGATGTTATAAGAGATGGAAACATTTGTAAGATAGATTCAGACACAGTTGTTCCCGGAGACATAATTTTACTTTCTAGTGGAAGTTTAATACCTGCTGATTGTCTTCTTACTGAAGTAAAGGATTTTTTTGTAAATGAGATAGCTTTTACTGGTGAAACATATCCTGTTGAAAAAAATATGGGTCTAGTACCAAATGATATTTCAATTGCAAAACGCACAAACTCAATCTTTATGGGAACCAGTGTGATAAGTGGAACAGCAAAAGCAGTAGTAGTAAAAATTGGAAAAGGTACAGAATTTGGAAAGATTAGTCAAGAACTTGGACAAGGATCAGTTGAAACAGAGTTTGAACATGGAATAAAACAGTTTGGCTATCTGCTAATGAAAATAATGCTTGTAACAGTATCCATTATTCTTTTATTTAATATTTATGTACATCGTCCAATACTTGATTCTATTTTATTTTCGCTTGCTATTGCAGTAGGTATCACTCCACAATTACTTCCAGCAATAATTAGCATAAATCTCTCTCATGGTGCTAAAGCTATGGCAAAACAAAAGGTTATTGTGAAGAAACTTTCTTCAATTGAAAATCTTGGCTCAATGAATATACTCTGTTCTGATAAAACTGGCACTCTAACAGAAGGAAAAGTAAAGCTGCATGAAGCTCTTAATATTAATAATGACAAAAGCGAAAAGGTAGGAATGTTTGCCTACTTAAATTCTTCCTTTGAAAACGGTTATATAAATCCAATAGATGAAGCGGTCCGTAAAGATTTAAGTTTTGATATTAGATCATATAAAAAAATTGATGAGCTACCATATGATTTCAACAGGAAGTGTTTAAGTGTATTATTGTCAGAAAGAGATGGCTACTTATTAATAACTAAAGGAGCTGTCAAAAATATTTTGGCTATTTGCAAAAAAGTAGAGCTCCCATCAGGTGAAATAGTAGACTTAGAACCTCTAAAAGAAAAAACAGATAAGATGTATAAAGAGCTTAGTTTAAAAGGGTTTAGAACTTTAGGAATTGCCTACAGAAGATTAGACAAGGCAGTACATGTGACTAAAGAACATGAATCAGATATGGTGTTTCTAGGATTTCTCACTTTTTATGATCCGCCCAAAGAAAAGATATTAGACACAATAAATGATTTGCAAAAATCTGGAGTTAAACTTAAAGTAATTACTGGCGACAATAGGCTAATTGCACAAAGTATCTGTGAACAAATTGGCTTAGAAAATCTGAGGATTGTAAGTGGCGATGAAATAAAGAACATAAGTGATTTAGAGTTAGAAACATTAGTACAAGAAATAGATATATTTGCAGAAATCGAACCAAACCAAAAAGAAAAAATAGTTCTTTCTCTAAGGAAAGTTGGTAATGTGGTAGGTTACATCGGTGATGGAATAAACGATGCTACTGCCTTACATTCTGCTGATGTAGGCATATCTGTTGATACTGCTGTGGATGTTGCAAAAGAAGCTGCTGATATTGTACTTTTAGATAAAGAGCTTGAAGTGGTTATTGCTGGTATAAAAGAAGGAAGGAAAACTTTTGCAAATACGCTAAAGTATATTTTTGTTTCTACAAGTGCAAACTTTGGAGACATGTTTAGTATGGCTGGAGCATCCTTGCTGCTTCCTTTTTTGCCATTATTACCTAAACAAGTGCTGCTTGAAAACCTTTTGAGTGATTTACCCTCACTTGCAATTGCAACTGATAATGTAGACACAGAGTTAGTTGATTTACCAAAAAGGTGGAATATAAAATTTATTATAAATTTTATGATTGTATTTGGTTTTTTGAGTTCAGTTTTTGATTACTTGACTTTTGGTATACTTTATCTTTTATTTCACACAACACCTAGCACATTTAGGACAGGATGGTTTCTAGAATCTGTAATTTGTGCATCAACAATAGCTCTTATTATAAGGACTAGAAGATTCTTTTTTAAGAGTAAACCCAGTAAATATCTTGTAGGTGCTTTTCTATTTGCTATCTCACTACTAATCATCTGTTACACCTTCCAACCACTAGCTTCCCTTTTTAGTTTTACACCTGTTCCAAATAGTTTTATTTTAATTTTAGGTATACTAGTTATTGTTCATATAATTGCTGCTGAAATCGTTAAGGTTTACTTTTATAAGAAAGTTAGTTTTTAATTGTCGAAAAATCAATCAACTTTGCTTTGAAATAAATTAAGAAACAATAAGTGTTTCAAGTCCATTTTGTCATAAGGGTCATATTTATAATATGATTACTTGTAGAGTGTACGATATTATTAAAGACTTCATTAATTAGGAGGAAAATAAAATGATTAAGTTATATGGTAATAAAGTTTCTCCACCATGTAATAAGGTAGAGATGTGTTTAAATGCACTAGGTATAGATTACGAATTCATATCGCTTGATTTATTTAAAGGTGAAAATAAAACGGATAAATATTTAGCAATTAACCCTTCCGGTAAGGTTCCTGCAATAGAAGATGGGAAACTGAATCTCTCTGAAAGTAATGCAATTATTAAATATTTGTGCAGAAAAGTTAAGTCTGATTTCTATCCTAATGATTTAGTTCAACAAGCTGAAGTTGATATGTGGTGTGATTTCGTCAGCCAGCATCTAAATATGCAAGGATATCTTCCAATTGCTTTTAACAGGTTTGTAGCAAAGAAGATAGGTCTTGAATCTAATGCTAATGAAATTAAAAAGGGTGAAGAAGTTATTAATAGATTTTTACCAGTAATTGAAAGTCAGCTAAATAAAACCAAGTATTTAGTCGGTGAGAAATTAACAATTGCTGATTTGTGTCTCTTGGCATCTATAGATCCTTCTGAATTAATTGAAGTAGATTTAAAGCCATATCCTAAACTTCTGGCTTGGAGAAAAAATTTGCAATCTCAAGACTTCTACAAAAAAACTCACAAGTTTTACGGTGAATGTATGATGGCAAAAAAATGAAAAGTAAATTAGATATTGTCTACTTTTCATTTCTCTAGCTTTTATAAATAATAAGATTAAAAAGCTTTATATCTAAGTACATTACGATTTAATTAAGGGGGGGGGGGGCTTCTATATATTTAGCAATTGTAGAAGTATAATCTTTCCAATTCTTAAACCAAAGTCTATTGTTATATTCTGCTATAGATACTGGATAACCGTTTACAAAGGGGAGGAAATAAAAAAATGCAACAACAACAAGAATTATAAACGACATAAGTAAAGGTCTTAGATACTTCTTTTCCTTGTATAAACTGACAAATGTATACTCAAGAATAAGTGTAGAGAAAATTAAAGAAGGTAAGTAATGATAAAGAAACATTGGTCTTTTTATAAACGCATAGGGTAAAAGTGAAATGAAATAAGCCCCCAAAAGAAAATTTATTGTCTTATCTTTTTTAAAGAAAAACATAAATAAACAAAACAATATTGATAAACTTTTAGCCCACCATAAAATCGGATTTCCAATTCCAAGAATACTAGTTATTTGTTTACTTGTGCTATCAAATTGCCAATGCAGTAGTACAGGTTTATATATCAATGGCCATGTGTACCATTTAGATGCACAAGGATGATTATTATTAGTATTTGCATGTGTTGTAAATGCTAATTTATGCCAAGAAATTACCCCTTCAATAAAATTACTATTTGGCATTTTATATGTTTGATGCAGATATTCATGATTCCTGGCTTCGCCAGAAAATGTTAATAAATAAGCAAAAGCAACAATCGTTAGAAATAATATCCCGAAAGATAATTTTGCTAGTAAAGTATTTTTCAAGTTCGTTTTTAATATAATCCACAGAAGAAAAATAGGAAGTAAAACTAAAGCCGTCCACTTAAGTGCAATTGCAAGACCTACTGCAATTGCACTTAAACAAAAAAACAATCTTGAGTTTTTTTTATTATTTTCTGTGGCTAATATAAAAAATAAAAATGCAAGTGCTATAAAAAAGATAAGATGAATTGCTATCACCCGATTCTGCTATAAGCTAGGTAAGTAGAACTAAATGTAACAAAGAATGCGGGATTACTGACCGCATTCTTATGCGAAAATATTTTCTTACCAATCAGGTATGAAACAAATACAAGTAAAGTTCCACAACAAACACTAGTAATCCTCCATCCAATTGGATTATCACCACAAAGTAATATCCCAAGCATTATTAAATATCTTCCGAAGTGGGGTTGTGGTGTAAAAAATGGTTGACTATGAAGAAACATTTGTGCCCGAGTTACTCTATATACCTCATCAAATATTTTGTGATCAGGAAAACCAAGGTTTATTACTCTAATAACAAAGGAAAAAATAATTAGCAAAATTAAAAGAATTAACTCGAAATTTAACGATCTTTTTGTCATTTTTAACGACATGGTTTTTTCCTTTTGTTGTTAGAGATCTCCATATTATCGTATTTTCAACTGTAGGATTTATCTGGCTTTGCCAGTAAATCCGATCCACTGTTAAACTTGATCGACGGAAGCTCAAGGCTTGTCTTGAGCTGTAAAATAAACGGGCCCTATAGGATTTGAACCTACGACGCCTCGGTTCGTAGCCGAGTCCTCTATCCAGACTGAGGTAAGGGCCCTTTCTTTAATATCGCTCCGGGCTTACGCCCTTCGCGTTCCATCGGACAACTTTGTCCACTAGACCGGCTTTGCCGAATAAATCGGACAAAGCCTATGATTGCAAGTAAGTTTGATTTCTACTATTTAAGCTAGCGTTAAATAATTTCAGTATACAGCTTATAAAAACAAATTTTATTATAACTGATTAAAACAATAACTCGCCGCTTATAAGCTTAGACATAACTAATTTTAATGGTAGGTTTAATGGTTGACCTATATTTTCTTTTGGTATTCCTAATTCCCTGAGCATTAATTCTATTTCACTTCTCTTGAGGTTTTCATCTTGTTTTATACGCCCAAGTCTTGCTAAAAGTACATCACCAAGTAGCTTTCGAGAATCTTCATCATCTACAAAGTCAAAACCTTCTTCAGTCAGTCCGATAGGCAGATCTCTTAATGTCCTTCTGAGTTCTAAAATTGTATCTTTAAAATCAGGATATTCTCTTGCTATATTTCTCCAGCTTTTATCTCTGTCTGCTTTCGATTGATTGTTTATCTGGTCACATACATATAAAAAAGCCAGTTCTTCTGAAACCTCTTCTAGATGCTTTTCTACAGGTATAATCTGACTCAGTTTTAATATGCTATCGATTCTATTTTTACTAAACGGTCCAAGTGAATACATCATAAATTCTCCTTAAATACAAAACCAGCTTTGAATCAATATACATTATTGACAAATAAACAACAATAAATAATCTAAAGGGAAAATAAAGATTTGGATTAATTTTTTTTAATGTTTTTTCAATTCGGTGAACTTGCACTCGCAAAGATCATAAAAATGAGATTTAATATAACCAACAAGAAGTCTTTATGCAACTTCTTTAAAAGTGTTTTCGGTCTCCTGGTAAAGAACCATCTTGTAAATTGAAACCAGCTCGCTCTAACTCTCTGCTCTTGGTTGCCCACCAAGCTTGAACAACCTCTCTTGAATCAACAGAATTCACATTATTATAATTGCCAAGTAGACGTTTGATTGTTGGTAGATTTGAATCAATAAAGGCTCCATAGATATTTGGATTTTGTTCTATGATTACATCTGCTAACTGTCTTGACTCTATTTCCGCTGGTGTATCAGGTTTGTCTGGAGAATTATTAGGTCCATTATCATGAGGAACAGACCTATAGTAAGGAGCAGCGATAATTTCATTTTGTGAGGTCTTCTTAGTATCTTGTTGTTGTGGTATAACTTGCCCTTGCGGTGCTCCAAGATTAAAAGGAGCGTTTCCATGACCAGAACTTAGCGGAATCTCAAAATGAACTAATCCCTCTCTATAAACTGGTCTGAGACCAAGTGCTTTTTGAAATTGTCTAGGATTCTTTTTATATAGAGCTGTTAACTCATCTTGAGCTTTTTTTCTATTTTGCAAACCAGCATATGATCCTACATTACTACTCTCAAATTGAACCATTAACTCTTGTTCATGTTTAAGCAACTTTTCTTCTGTATCTTGTTCTGCTTCTTTTCTCTTTTTTTGATAAGTAGAGTCTACATTTCTATTTCCATTAACAGGGTCTTTTCCATTTAACATATAAAACTCCTCCCTTAAGGATAAGCCACCGCTTCCATGCCTACTAAAATACTTTATTTCAGTTAAGGGGTAGTTATATTTTTTATAAAATTTATTTAATATGGATTTGCAGAACATGATCAATTCTATTTGTTCTCTTTAGGTTCAAGAGATTTATTGTAAGTATCAATTATTTCTGTAAACAGATCTTTTACATCTTGAGAAACCTCATTATCAAATAATAGTTTTACAGGAACCCCTGCAGTTTTTTGAATATATTTCAATGTGTCATATGCTGCTTTAACAGGAAAGCACCTTGCTAAACAATCTGAATTATTATTCCTGTCACCATGCTCCCACTCAATAGGCACAATTTCTTCAGATAAATATGCAAGTACTATAATGCTATTAGACTGGTTTTCGCCATGGCTTAAGTATTTATCTTTCCAGACTTTAATTATCAATGGTTCTATTGTGTTGCTAATTGCTTTATTGTGTTGCATTATAGCTTGCTCTAGTAAAAACCTTACTTTTATTGGAATATCTAAATTGTGCTGTAAAATAGCTTCTTCCTTTAGAGACTTTAGTTCTTGTAAAACACGTGGTATTAGTTTGATTTCATTTTCTGTTACTGTTGTACTGGACACACCTAATGGAACTCCACTTGCAGTTTTAGGTAAAAAATTGCTTAGATGTGACACTCTATAAAGCTGTGCATTAATAAGTTTTTTATCACTTGGACCTTTATATAAACTAACTATAATCATTTTATTTCCCTTTTTCTATTTCTTTAGTTCAAGAGATTTATTATAAAGTCCTATTACTTCTGTAAATAAATCTTTTGCTTTTTGTGGAACATCATCTCCGAACTCGAGCTTCACAGGAACTCTTGGACTGTTGTGTAAGAACTTTAAAGTTTGAAGAGCTGCTATAATCGGGTCTCCTCCTTGTCCACCCATAAAACCGCCTTGGGCAAGAGTATCACGAGGTGTTTTATCAGATGGATACCAAATAGCATCAATATGATTAGGGTTTGAAGACATACCCTTCCATACTTTTACTACTACAGGTTCATTATCTGGCAAAGTAGCATTGTAGTCAGTAATCGCCATCTGTAAAAGAGACAATACTTTTGCAGGCACTTCTGTGTGTGGAATAGGAAAAGAACATACTGGTTCTTTTAATTGTTGTAATTCTTTAAGCACCTTAGTAACTAGCTCAGTAGGGCGTGCTGTAATTTCTTGTATTGGTTTTTTATTTTGTTCATCTTGTGACTGGGTTAACATCTCTTCTGTTGTAGCTTTATAAATATCAGCCTTTAAAAGTTTTTTATCAGGTAACAATCTTGATATGTTTATAACTATCATTTTTTCTCCTTAGGAAATTTATTTCTTCAAAATTAATAAATTAACTCTATTGAACTACTTATTGTATTGATGATCAAGTATTTACTTACAAAGCTTATGCTAAGGTAGATTTGCTAATAATAAATAAGCTGGCAAGGTATGAATTTTACAACCATTAATGTTTTTTACTTGTTTAAACTTGTCACCATTAAATTAAAATGTATTTGAAATGCAAAAGGAATTTTCATTCTTTCAATAACACTAAACAGCTCTTCTCATTTGCTATATGACCTTAATCCACATGATAAACTAAAGACTTATTATGCAAGAACCTTCTAAGACATATAACCCCAAAGAAGTAGAAGAAAAGTGGCTTTCTATTTGGCTGGATAAAAAGATTTATAAGTCAAAAACAGATGCACAAAAAGAAAGTTTTTCTATCGCACTACCTCCACCAAATGTTACAGGCAGCCTTCATATGGGACATGCTTTTGGGGATACTATTCAGGATGTATTAATCAGATATCATCAAATGAATGGCAAAAATGTCTTATGGCAAGGTGGTACAGACCATGCTGGCATTGGTACAGAAGTTGTTGTAGAAAAAGAACTTAGAAAAAATGAACATAAAACTAAAAGAGATTTGGGACGTGAAGAATTTTTACAAAAAGTCTGGATTTGGAAGGAAAAGTCTGGCAATCAGATAATTGACCAAACAAAGAAACTTGGTTGTTTAATGGATTACGATCGTCTGGATTTTACAATGAATGAGCATTATGGAAAGGCTGTAAGAAAGGTTTTTGTTGAACTCTACAATAAAGGATTGATTTATCGTGGGAAAAGAATAGTTAACTGGTGCACTAAATGTTTAACAAGTGTAAGCGATCTTGAAGTGGAAACTGATCATGCAAAAGGCAAGCTCTATCATATCTTATACCCCTTTGATATTAATGACATTTCCCGTGGTGGTATTACAGTAGCTACAACCCGCCCAGAAACAATGTTTGGAGATATAGCGGTCTGTGTAAATCCTAATGATGGTAGATATAAAAAACTTGTTGGATTAAAAGTATTTTTGCCTCTTATTAACAAACAAATCCCTATTATCTCGGATGAAATTATAGAAACGGATTTTGGAACAGGTGCACTAAAAGTTACGCCAGCTCATGATGCTGTTGACTATGAAATATTCGAAAGAAACAAAGAAACAATTGAAAAGCTTGGAACTCACCTTTTCCCTTATCCAGAAATTATGTCAAACGAGGGAAAGATTCAAGACAAGCATGGGGTAGGCATCCCAGAAGATATAAAAAACTTAGAACGTTTTAAAGCAAGGGAACTTACGGTACAAAAACTAGAAGAATCAGGCTTATTAAAACAAACGGATGAATATGATCAGCCACAATCAAAACACGATAGGTGTGGAACCATCATTGAGCCTTATCTTTCTGAGCAGTGGTATGTGAAGATGAAACCACTTGCAGAGCCTGCTATTAAAGTTGTTGAAGATAAAAAAATAAAGTTTGTACCAGAACGATATACTGATCATTACTTAAACTGGCTAAGAAATATTAAAGACTGGTGCATTAGTAGACAGCTTTGGTGGGGACATCAAATACCTGTCTGGTACTGTAAAGAACAAAATCACATAACAGTCAGTGAAGCAAATCCTATTTCATGCAAAGAATGTAAAAGTGGTAACCTACTTCAAGATCCTGATGTCTTAGATACATGGTTTAGTTCTGCACTCTGGCCTTTTGTAACATTAGGATGGCCTAATCAAACTGAGTATTTAAAAGCATTTTACCCCACAAGCATTCTTGCAACAGCAAGAGAAATTATTAATCTCTGGGTTTCCCGCATGGTATTTATGGGATTAGAGTTTGTTGGTAAGGTACCATTTCATGAAGTATTAATTCATCCTGTTATTCAGACCCCAGATGGTAAGCGAATGTCAAAGTCTAAAGGAAATGCCATAGACCCACTTGAAATGATTGAAAAATATGGTGCTGACGCAAATCGTTTTTGGTATTTTAGTCTGGGAGTTACAGGTAATCAAGATGTCAGGTTTCCGGGTAGAAAAGATAAAGATGGAAAGTGGGAATCCGATATTCTTGAACAATACAGACGTTTTTCAAATAAGTTATGGAATGCTGTAAGGTTTGTTTCTCAAAATTTAGAGCCTGGAAAAACTCATGAAAATAATCTCTCTAAGATAAACAAGGAAAAGCTTACAATCGCTGATTTATGGATTTTAAATAAATATCAGAATTTGCTTTTATTTATTGAAAACGATTTTAATGAAAAGAGGTATGGCTTTACTGAAATAGCAAAACGGATTTATAAGTTTGTTTGGGATGAGTTTTGTGACTGGTATATTGAAATCGTAAAAAAACAACTGGAAGAACCTGGATTAAAAGAGCAAACACAAGTAATTTTACTTTATATTATCAATGGTATAACAAGGGTATTGCACCCTATTATGCCATTTATTACAGAAGAGATTTGGCAAACATTACTAGGTCAGCAGTCTAATTTTATTTGTTTTGCACCTTATCCAAAAACAGACCTGGCTTTTTCAAATAATGAGGCTGATAAAAGCTTTAGTCATATAATTGAAATTACTCGTGAAATAAGAAACCTTAGACAAACACTTGGTATTCCATGGACAAAAGAAATAGAAGTAAGACTTTTTACAAAAAATTCTTTTGAAAAAAATGTTTTGGTCAGCTTTGCATCATATATTGAATACTTAACCAAATCAAAGGTTTCGCTGCTAGACAATTTTGAACTTGTTAAACCTTCAACTGGTGGATTAATTAGTGAAACTCGAATGTTAATCCCCATATCAGGTCTGGTTGATCTTGGCAAGATGTTAAATAACTTCAATAAAAAGAAAACTTTGTTTGAAAAAGACTTAAATACTCAAAAATCAAAACTTAACAATACAGACTTTATTAATAATGCTGCTCAAGCTAAAATTGATGAGGTTAAGAAAACTATATTTGAATTAGAGAATCAAATAAAAACTATTAATGAACAAATTGAATTATTAGGAGAGTGTAATAGTACACCAGCATAATAATTTAACAATATAAAGTTACTGCCTAGCTATAATGTATAAGACCATAAATAAGCTTTTTGTGTGATTTATTCACCCAAAAAGCGTCGAAGAAGAAAAGCGAGTTGAGCATTAGTGCGAAACGAGCGGTATGTAGAAACAATAAATCTATGAAAAAGAAACGAGTTTCAGTATTAGGTTCTACTGGGTCTATAGGAAAGCAAACTCTTGATGTCTTATCGGCCTTTAAAGATGACTTTGAGGTTGTAGGATTAGCAGCTGGTGGAAATGCTCAATTATTAGCTGAGCAGATTAAAGAACATAGTCCTAGATTTGTTTCGGTAAAAGATGAGGCTTTAGCTAGAGAATTAAAATCAATCTTAAAAGATCCAATAATAGAAATATTTTGGGGGGATATTGGGTTAGAGTTTGTTTCATCATGCTCCTGTGACATAGTAGTAAACAGTTTAGTAGGCTCTCTTGGGCTAAAACCTACCATCTCTGCTCTAAGCCATGGCAAGCGAGTAGCATTTGCAAATAAAGAAACATTAGTTATTGCAGGAAATTTAATTAATGATTTACTTCAAAAACATAATGGAGAAATCATTCCTCTGGATAGTGAACATGTAGCTATTCACCAGTGTATAAAAGATATTCCGATTGAAAAGGTTAAAAAGGTTGTGTTAACTGCATCAGGTGGACCTTTTAGAACCTGGGCTAAAGAAGATATTATGAAAGCTACAAAAGATCAAGCCTTGAAACATCCTACATGGGTAATGGGACAAAAAATTACTATAGACTCGGCTACCCTTATGAATAAAGGGTTAGAAACAATTGAAGCAATGCAATTATTTAATCTTAGTAAAAAACAAATTGATGTATTTATTCACCCACAAAGCATAGTCCATAGCGCTGTTGAGTTTATTGATGGAAATATAATTGCACAATTAGGTGCTACTGACATGCGACTACCTATACAATATTCACTCTTTTATCCAGAAAGAAAAGAACTGCCATTTAATTTATTCTGTGATTTGTTATCAGTCGGAAAGCTTGAGTTTGAAGCCCCGGATTATGAAAAGTTTCCATGCTTAAAATTAGCTTATGAAGTAGCTTCAAGTGGAAAAAGTTATCCTATTGTTTTAAATGCAGCAAATGAAGTTGCAGTAGATTTGTTTTTAAAAGAAGAGATTACATTTAGTGATATTTATAAACTAATCTCTAACTCTATAGACAGCCATAATCCTTCTGAGCCGCATAGTTTAGAAGAGATATTAGAGATTGATCGTGAAACACGAAAAAAATTACAAGATTTAACAAGGGTTACTGTTTTAAAAAGCTAAGCAAGTGAG
>JAHFBD010000162.1:4279-5435 GCA_023250175.1 Candidatus Melainabacteria bacterium | reverse complement strand
AGAAGAAGTTCAAAAAGAGATGCCTGATTTAAAGCCTTTACAATCCTTCCCTGTCTGGAAAAGAGCTGCCGTAGCAAGTGCAGGGGTTATATTTAATATTTTATTTGCATATTTTATGTGCCTAATAATGGTTGCAACAATTGGACCACCAAGCACTAAAGGAAACGTAGTTATTGTAAATCTTCTAGATGCAGCTTCTATTGAAAACAAGTCTGGAATTAAACCAAATCCAATTGCAAAAGAAGCTGGCTTAAAGCCTGGCGATGTAATTTTAAAGATTAACCACATAAGGATGAAAGATCCCGCACAGGTTGTACGAGTTATAAAACTAAATAAACAACGAAAAGTTCTTTTAGGAATTCAAAGAACACAAATAGTAAACAAAAAGAAAAAACACAAATATTTAAGAATAACTATCACTCCAAATGAAGAAGGAAAAATTGGTGTAGGACTTGGTTTAGCTTCAAATGGTGAATACGACAAGCCTTCAAAGAATCCATTCATCTGGTTTATACAAGCCGGACAAATCTTGCTTGACTGGACAATTTCAATGTTATTTGGTCTATGGTATATGCTAATAAACTTATTTGGAGTTTCTTCAAGTGGTATACCAAAAGTAGGAGCAGAAGATTTACATGGCATAATTGCAATCGTTTCAATCTTTGCCCAGGCAATTACCATTGACTTTAGAGAGGTTTTTAGATGGAGTGCTTTAATTAGCGTAAACCTAGCAATTATTAACTTGTTACCAATTCCTGCATTAGATGGCGGACACTTACTATTTATGTTAATTGAAAAAATTAGAGGAAAAAAACTTGCAGAATCAATTCAGCAAAGAGCAATACAAACAGGGTTTTTCCTCCTAATTTTATTAATGGTTTTTGTTCTATTTAATGATATAAGAGGTTTAGTTTCAGGAAAATTTGACATGCTAAAGGAAACGCAAGGTGACAAAAAAAATTGAAATTCAAATTATCATTGGTAGTAAATCAGATGAGCCTAAGATAAAGCCAGCTTTAGATATATTAAATGAATTTGGTGTCCAATATGACTTTAAAGTAGCAAGTGCACATAGATCCCCTGCTTACGTTGAAGAAATTGTAGACAATGCTATTAATAGTGGTGTAAAAGTTTTTATAACTGGTGCTGGCATGGC
>JAHFBD010000162.1:0-4269 GCA_023250175.1 Candidatus Melainabacteria bacterium | reverse complement strand
TTCAGTGGTGGCATATCTGGTGGAACAGACTCTCTTTTCTCTACAGTACAAATGCCACCTGGAGTCCCAGTAGCTACAGTAGCAGTTGATGGGGCAAAAAATGCTGCTTTCCTAGCATTAGAAATCTTAGGAATTGAAAATAAAGATATTCAAAAAAATCTTGTTGGATACAGACATAAAGAAGCTGAAAAAATAAAGAATGCGATTTAAAAAATATTCTCACCAGTATTGGATGTTACAAGCTCTTGAACTTGCACAAAATATAAAAGATGAAATACCAATAGCTGCACTTATTGTAAAAAATAATAATTTAATTTCTAAAGCAACAAATAAAACTGAGTTTTTACAAGATCCAACAGCCCATGCTGAAATCCTTGCAATTAAAGAAGCTGCAAATATACTTAATAATTGGAGACTAAATGATTGTATTTTATATACAACACTAGAACCCTGTGCCATGTGTACAGGTGCTATTTTAAATTCAAGAATATCTACGCTTATTTTTGGAGCTTATGACTTAAATGCTGGTACCTGCAGCTCTGTAGTTAATCTGATTAACATCTTAAACAAAGACAATCAAACTCAAATAATTGGAGGGATCTTAGAGCTGGAAACAAGCAAACTAATTAAAGATTTTTTTACAACTAAACGAATTTAAAACTCAAATTTCCCTAAAGCCTCTACCTGATGCTCTTTGGGTGCATACCATGGATATAAACTCACGCCAGCATTTGCACCATGATCACTAGCAGCTTTTAAAAAGCCAACTATTTCTTGCTTTGATGTTTTTTGTCCATCACCAATTAAATGTATTTTAATATCATCTTTCTGAGTGTACTCTTTTATTTTCGAAATTGTTTGAGCAGTATAATCATATGCTCCTTTTTCTGTTCTAAGCTTCACAAAACCATGCCAGTAAGTCATGGGGGCAATAATATCAAAATTATTAGCAATTGTTTTCCATGCATAATGTCTAGGCTCTGCTCGCTTTAAAACTGGAGAGAATGTAATCGCAATTAAAGGATATGAAGCTCCAACCTGTTTACGAACAGCTTTTGCAAAGGTTTCAATTGCTGTAGAATTTGTGATTTCTTCTATATCAGCAGCCATTCCATCAAGAGACTCACCATCTGGAGTTTTATATAATACACCTTGGATAAATTTTTGCGCATCCTGCAAAGGATTTTTTAAAAAGGCATATGTCCAACCTATAACCTTTATGTCATTTTTATGTGCAGCACTAATTATTTTGTTTAATTTTAAGGGTTCTTTAATGGCTGGAGTATTAGATCTGGATATTTGAAGATAGATAGTATCAATATTATTTGATTTAAGATATGCACAATACATTTCAGGATTAGATGGATAGTTCCAAATATTGACCCAGATACCTTTTCCAACAGTTATTGGGCTTTTAGCATAACTAGGTAATATAACAAAACACAAGAATATTATTAAAAAAATATAAAATATTTTTGGCCTATTAACCAGCTTAATCAATTGATTATTCTTCATTATTGTAAATTAACCCCAATATAAATATTACATACCCCAAACCAGATTATTATCCAACCTATTACCTTTATTTTGACGGATTTAGGTAAAAATTGTTTTAAGAGATACCCTACATATAACTTGAATTTTATATGTTACTCTATTATTCTTATCTTCTGCTACCTGCCCATGTAGCTCAGTTGGATAGAGCAGGGCACTCCTAAGGCAAAGGTCGCAGGTTCGACTCCTGTCATGGGCAAGTTCTATATAAAGCTCCAGACAAGCTGGAGCTTCCATCTGTCAGTCATTATCATCTGATCGGATTCACTGAATAAATCAGATGAATCCTTTTCATCAATGCCGTAAAACAAGTTGAAACCCCTATCTGTCAATTCATTCCACTTGAAAGGATTCATCGAATAAATCGGATGAATCCTTTCTATATAATGCCACAAAACAAATTTCTAAATTAAAACTTCTAATTTTACGATATAACCTTTTGCTAAAATTATTTTGCTTATCAATAATAAAAAAGGAGAAAAGAAATAAGCAAAAGTCTTACTCATTTTATATCCAAACAATTTTTAAATTTTATGCATATTACAAACGAACAATTAAATTTTAATGATTTAATGTTTAACATTGGCTCACAAAACCAGGTTGCTGACACTCAGTCTTCAAGCACCAAACCACTTATAATCGCTATTGTTGGACCTACCTGTACAAAGAAATCTGATCTAGCTATTCAACTTGCAAAAAAATATCCTTTTGAAATAATTTCTGCCGACTCAAGATTAGTCTATAAATACATGGATATTGGCACCTCAAAACCATCAACAGAAGAAAGACAGCTTATACCTCATCACATGATAGATATTATTGAGCCAGGAAAAGATTATTCTGTTGGACTATATAAAAAAGAAGCTGAAAGAGAAATTAATGATTTATTAGCCAAGAAGAAAACACCTTTGTTTGTAGGAGGAACAGGGCTTTATTTAAACTCTGTGTTATTAGGACTTTCTATCCCAGAAGTTAAAGCTGACTTAAGTTTTAGAAGACAATTAAAAAATTTCACACAAGAAGAGTTATATCAAAACTTAAAAGAGATGGATCCTAAAGCCACTGACATTATCCATAAAAATGATAACTTCAGAACAATAAGAGCTTTAGAAATTATATATAAAACAAATAAATTGTATTCTAGGCTAAGAGTTACAAGAGAACCTCCCTATAATGTCATCTGGATAGGATTAACATATAAAGATAAAGATTCACATCGTGCTGAGATTCAAAAACGAACAGAGAAATTTTGCTCGAATGGGTTTATTGATGAGGTTCAATACTTAATTGATAAATATGGTGAGCTCGATTTATTTAAAAACACTATTGGATATTGTGAAGTAATTGATTTTTTAAAAAACAGAATAGACAAGAACAAAATGCTTGAAAAGATTACAGTAAGCACAAAACAACTAGCAAAAAGACAAATGACCTGGTTTAGAGTAAATAAAAAAATAAACTGGATTTTTTGGGATAATTATAATCTTGAAGAAGCTTTAAGCTTAACCGAAGAACTGTCTTTAGCAAATACATCCATTGTCTCTAGCTCCTGAATTGTATCTTTCAAGAAATATCCAGCACTAGCTATCATTGCTCCATTATCAGTACAATATTTTAAATTAGGCATAAATACTGGTACGGGAGATAACTCTTGTAACTTCTTTCGTAAAGTTTGATTTGCTGTCACACCACCAGCTATAACTATTTTAGGAGCATTAAGTTTTTCACTTGCAAAAATTATTTTTTTTACAAGAGTATTAGTAACATTTTCTTGAAAACTTGCGGCAAGATCTGCCTTGTTATAATCTTCTGGCAATTTTTCTACCAGCCTAAGAACAGCTGTTTTTAAGCCACTAAAACTAAAATCATATACTGAAACTTTAGCTTCTGGTAATTTAAAAACATTAGGATTACCAGAATAGGCAAGTTTTTCCAGGTTTGGTCCTCCTGGATACGGCAATCCTAGCAATCTACCTATTTTATCAAAAGCCTCTCCACAAGCATCATCCAAGGTACTTCCTAAAGCTTCATACTCAGTATAGGTTTTAACATTTATAATTTGTGTGTGCCCACCACTTACAAGCAAACACACAAAAGGAGGTTCAAGAGTAGATTCCAAATAGTTTGAACAAATATGTCCAAACAAATGATTAACTCCTATAAGTTTCTTTTTATATAACAATGCTAAATTTTTTGCAGTTTTAAATCCTACTAAAAGTGATATAACTAGCCCTGGTCCAAGAGTTACACTAATAGCATCTAAATCTTTAAATGAGATATTTACTGTTTTTAATGTATTTTCAACCAAATCATCAATCACTTCTTCATGAGCTAATTTAGCTACACTAGGCTTTACTCCACCAAATTCTTTGTGTAATTCTATCTGTGAAATCACATTGTTCACAATAACTTTTCTACCATCTTCTACAATGGCTACAGCAGTCTCATCACAACTTGTTTCAATACCTAATATCAGCATAATTCAGTATTAAAATAGCACCTTTTAGGAAGCATGTAAATTTAGCTTGGGTTATAATTGACTATTGTTGATTTTTTATGAGATTTGACGTTATAACTTTATTCCCTGAGATCATTAGTACTTACTGTAAGTTTGGTATTATTTCACGTGCTATAAATGAGGGATTAATCAACATAAATACAACAGATTTAAGAATTTTTGGGCTAGGACGACATAAACAAGTTGATGATCTTCCT
>JAHFBD010000161.1 GCA_023250175.1 Candidatus Melainabacteria bacterium | reverse complement strand
AAGATATATTACTAAATTCACTATAAGCTTCGTCCAGAAAAACTATTTTGTCAGTGTTGTCTAGGATGTTTTTTATATCTTCTGTTTTCATTAAGTTTCCGGTAGGGTTGTTTGGGGAACATATAAATATTATTTTTGTTTTTTTATTTATGGTGTTTAGTATTTTTTTTACGTTTAATTGATAGTTATCTTTTGTAAGTGGTAGTAATCGGGGTACTGCACCTGACCATAAAGTAAGAAGCTCATAACAAGTAAAAGTAGGAATAGAAATTATAGTTTCGTCATCATTATTTAAAAATAATCTCCCAACCATTTCAAAAATATGGTCCATGCCATTACCTACTACGACCTCTACATTCTTTAGTTTATTTATTCTTTTTATTTTGCTTGCAAGTTCCTCTGATGTTACTTCTGGATATATGTTTACCTTTTCCAATGCAAAAGTGGCTGCAATTTTTGCTTTTAATGATGAGCCTAAGATATTTTCATTACTTCCTAATTTAAGAATTTGTTTTGGATCTAAGTTATACTTATTTGCTATTTCAACAATTGATTTTCCTGCTGTATACTGGTGCAGTTCAAGTATAATTGGACGTAGGTTCTTTGTAGCGTAATTTTGTTTTTTTTCCATATTAATCATGTTAGATAGCATAAAAGATTTCTTTAAACAATATGGTACCATTGGTTTATTTTTTAATGCGTTTTTTGATGGATTTGTTTTACCCTTACCACCAGATTTTATTTTATCTGCACTTTCAATACAAAAAGTTAATAATCCAACTGTATTAGCAATGATTTGTAGCTTGGGATCTGTTATTGGTGGGTGTATAGGCTATTGTGTTGGTAGGTTTGGTGGTAGACCATTAGTAACAAAGATTTTTCCAAGCAGTAAGTTTTTAGATAAAGCCGAAGGACTATTTAAAAGATTTGGAGTGTGGGCAATTGTAATAGATGCTTTTACGCCAATACCTTATAAGGCATTAACGCTTGGGAGTGGCCTTATGAAATTTAATCCAATGCTTTTTGCAATAGTAAGTTTTCCAGTAAGAAGTATAAGATATATTCTTGTGGCAAATACAGCAAGTTTTATTGGAGAGCAATTAAGGGCAGAGTTTGAAAAGACAATTTTATTAATAGTGATTGGAGTTATAGCATTAATATTTTTAATAGTTATGTTTAAGAAGAGACTTTCTATGAATAAAATGCCTATCGATAATTCGTAAATTGCAATGCAATTCCATAGTCTTTTTGCCGAATATTAGCCATTACTGCTTGTAAGTCATCTTTACTTTTTCCTGAGATTCTGAGCTGGTCACCTTGTATCGTTGCTTGTACTTTTAATTTTGAGTCTTTAATATCTTTTACAATTTTTTTTGAAACTTCTTGCTCTATTCCATTAATGGGGGTAAACACTTCACGAATTTTGTCACCACCAGCTTTTTCTCTGCCTTTTGATTTTATTGCTTTAATATCAATTCCAAGCTTGACCATCTTTTGGTATAAAACCTGAGTGATTTGATCTATTTGAAAGTCTGCATCAGCTATTAGTGTTATAGCCTGACTTGACTTATCTAGCTCAATAGAGCTACTTGTGTTTTTTAAATCATAGCGATTTTTGATTTCTTTCAGTGCATTGTTTATAGCATTATCCAAATTTTGTGGATCAACATTGCTTACAATATCAAATGAAGATTCTTGAGCCATAATATATTATTTTAATATAAATTCTAAGATGATGTACAAAAAATCGAGGATAATACATCTTGAATTATATAGGGTTCAATACTAGTTTTTCTCTAGCCTTGGATTGTATTAATTTATCATCATACATAAAAGGCACATCATCATTTTTAAGCCAGCCTGCTGTTTGATCTTTGTAGTATGGGCTGCCGATTTGAGAAGATGTTCCAAGTGGTAATTGTATGTGTGCATTATTTAAGTCTTTTAAATCTATTACTACTCTCGCTGATGGACCCCATACGACCTTAAGATTATTATTTGTCCCAAAAGCACTGATTGTATCCTTGTCTCCACTTACTGGTACTGAACCAGCGTTTATAAATGGACCTAGTATAGGTAATGTTTTACTAAACAAATGTTCAAATGTTATATAGTGGTATTTTCCCCATTTCCAGTCATTATGAGCATCGCTCCAAGTAATATTTTTTATTTCATTTACAGCATCTCTTAATGAAAATAAATATAATGTTTTATAGTCTTTAATTCCGTCTGGTAACCAAAACTTATCTTCATCAATGAGTATGTTAATTAGTGCAAGACTACTTGCTCTCCATTCTTTCAGATAGTCATTTGTAAGCCCTGTGCCTAGTTTGCCTACTAATATTCTTCTAAAAAGGTTTTCATATGTTTTTTGAAATAGGAATGCTTGTGGGCTTTCTGTATCTAAGTTAAAATCCCATTTGCTTAAGAGTTGAACTGAAGAAATGAGATCTTGGTTAATTGTTTTAGAATCATAAAATGCATCCAGGATTTGTACTGTTAGATAATTTGCTATCCAGCTATAAATATCTTTTTGATATTTCTTATTTTTTCGTAAATTTGGATTTTTTTCTTTTGATAATAGAGTACTAATTCTTATAGCTCTAAATGGCGATATAAAGTTGTTACCCAGATTATGAGCATAATCAGGACTAATTACTTTATTGTTTGCACTTACAATATATCCAACTTGAGGGTTATAGGCATGTGGCAATTCATCAAATGGTATGTAACCTTGCCAGGCTTGATTACAAGAGAAGCCTGATATTGGTATGTTTCCTATCTCATCAGTTCTTTTGGGGATGATTCCAGCTGCTTGATATCCAATATTTCCTTCTGTATCAGCATAGTGAAAACTTAAAGTAGGCCCATTATATTTCTTTAATGTCAGTCGAAATTCATTCCAGTTAGTTGCTTTTGTTAAATTCCAGATTGCTCCGATGCTGTCATAATCTTTTGCTTCAGTGGTGCTCCACTTTAAAACCAATGCTTTTTTATGATTTTTATCTAAAACTGTTCCGCAATGAGTGATTGTACTTTTGTGAATATATGGTTCTTTTTGATTTTTGATTTTGATTTTTGATTTAATTGTTTGTGCTTTAAACCACTGAGTTCCATCGCTATAATCTAAAGAATGAGCACTTTTAAATTCTCCTATAAACAAATCTTGTACATCTGCTGATAAACTTGTTATTCCCCAGGCGATTTTCCCATTGTGTCCAATTAATATACCTGGTATACCAGGTATGCTAAGTCCTAGTGCATTTATATCGGGTGACTTTAGATGAATGGGGTACCAAAATCCAGGATTAGATAATTCCATGTGTGGGTCATTGGCAAGTATTGATGATGATTCTAAACCTTTCGATTTTTGTTGGCTTATAACCCAACAATTTGAACCCCATGTAAATCCCTCCCATCTATCTGGACCATTTCTTAAAAAGTCAGCGGCTTCAATGACTTTTCTTTTGATTTTAAAATAAGGCGCTGCCAAAATTCTTTTTAGGGCAACCTTTTGTTTGATATCTTTCCATCTTTGTAAAAGACTTGTTTTTTGTAAAGTATACTCATCGAAAACAAGATATTTTGCTGCATTATAATTTATGGTTGGGTTTCCAGGAAATGTTTGTTCAAATAATGCATCTGCTTTTTCGGTGGGTATTGTTTGATAGACTTCCTGTCTTATTAGATCTAATTGCCAACTAGTGTCTATGATTTCAGCAATTTGTTTTATTAAAACAATTGAGTCAATGGGTTGCCAAGGTTTGGGAATATAGTTTAATACTTTAAATTCAAATGGTAACGTATTCTTGTGTTCCTGAATGTAAGCAGTAATCCCTTTACTGTAGGATTCTAAAATATTTAATGTTTCATTGCTACAACTTTTTAGCTCTTCTTTTGCATGTCTTAGTAGTCCAATTTTGTGAACATATGTATCTCTTATCAATCCTTTGTTTCCTAGGATTTCTGATAGCTCTCCTTTTGCAGCTCGTCTTGCTATGTCTAATTCAAACAGACGATCTTGAGCTGTTAAGTAACCCTGGATAAAAACTAAATCGTTAGTATTGGTGGCATATATATGTGGGCGACCATGAATATCAAAATGAATGGTTACCTTGTCTTTTAGACCATTTATATTTAGCGTTCCATTTCTTTTGGGCTGACTAATTTGGATATAAACAGTTGTTAGAAATATAAACAAGCCAATACTGAAAAGGCCTGTAATAAGAAGTTTGTTTTTGCTTATTTTCATTATGAGATATATTTTGTATACTTGAGGAGAAATAAAAATGACTATTGAGAAAATAAAACTTTCTAATTTAAATTTACCCGGTTTTAATACTAATTCTTTACCAGGTGAGATTAAAGAAGTGATTAAAACATTATCTTTAATGGATTGTGATATTTATCTTATCGGAGGATATGTTAGAGATATGTTACTTAAGCAGGATTCCACTGATTTAGACTTTATTGTTATTGATGTCGATACTGTTGAGCTTTGTGAAGAACTGGTAAATAAATTTAATGGAAATTATTTTATTCTGGATGAGCTGACCAAGACTGTAAGATTTGTCTTAAAAGAAGATAATTCTGAGGCTTTTACCCTTGATTTTACACCGACTTTAAAAGCTAATCTTGAAAAGGATTTTGCAAGAAGGGATTTTACGATAAATACATTAGCAATTTATCTTAAAGAGCCAGATGTGCTTATTGATAGCTTTGCAGGACTCAATGATTTAAAACTAAGAAAAATAAAAGCAGTTAGTTTAGATAATCTTAGAGAAGATCCTTTGAGATTTCTTAGAGCATTTAGATTTGCAGCTATATTAAATGGAAGTATTGAAGATGAAGTAATAGAATATATATCAAACAATTTAAATTATTTTGACAGTTCTGTTTCGGCTGAGAGAATATCTACTGAACTTTTTAAAATCTTGGATAGAGATAATTCGCATAAATACTTGAAGCAAGTAGCAGATAGCGGGCTCCTTGAAAAAATTATTCCAGAATTTACTCCAATGAAAAAGGTTACACCAAACGATCATCACCATCTTTGGTTATTTGATCATACTATTGAACTTATTAAAACTTTTGAAGACAATTTTTGCAAGATCCCACAATGGGTACAAGAAGATTTAAATAAATCTTTTGGACTTCTTTCCTCTCCTACTGTAAAGTCTATAGGGAAGTTAGGATGTCTTTTTCATGATATAGGAAAGCCTGGTACATGGGAAATCAAAACTCTTGATGATGGTAAAAATGAAAAACATACTTTCTATGGGCATGACAAAGTAGGTGCAGAAATAACTGAAAAGATAGCTGAAAGGCTAAAGTTTAGTAATTCAATAACTGAGACAGTGTGTAAGCTTGTTCGCTATCATTTAAGACCATTTCAGCTACAACAAGCTAATGCTCCAATTACACAAAGGGCTTTATATAGATTTTTTA